>JAYYRS010000539.1:0-3773 GCA_036126975.1 Myxococcota bacterium | reverse complement strand
GGGTCATGTTCTCCGCACCACCAGCCAGCACCATGGTCGCGTCCCCGAGCCGGAGGAGGTTTCCGGCCTGGATCAGGCTCTCGAATCCGGAACCGCAGAGGCGGTTGACCGTGACGGCGGGCGTCTCGAGCTTCCCGCCTGTCTTCAGTCCGATGTGGCGGGCGCAGTAGATGGCATCCGCGCTGGTCTGCATGACGTTTCCGAACACGACATGGTCGATGTCCTCAGCGGAGATGCCGGCCTGTTCGATGGCCGCATTCGACGCATGCACGCCGAGCTCGGTGGCGCTGACGCCTGTGAACACGCCATTGAACGTGCCAAATGCGGTGCGTTTCCCGGAAAGGAAGACGATGTCGGACATGGGAACCTCTTGGAAGGGCTGGGAAGGTCAGGGATGCGAAGAACAAGGCGGACGCCGAACCGGCGGACACCGGACGGCCGGGAGCGGGCGACGGGCCCGCGTCCTACAGCCGATCGATCAGCGCGGTGCCGACGTCGTGGGTGGACAGCGTCCCTCCAAGTTCCGGAGTGACCTGGTCCGCCAGGAGGCAAGCCTGCACCGCCGCCTCGATGCGACGCTGTAGCCCGGTGCGGCCCAGATGCCCGAGCATCATCCCGGCCGTGAGGAACGTGGCGAGCGGATTCGCCCTGCCCTGCCCCGCGATGTCGGGCGCCGAGCCGTGCACCGGCTCGAACAGCGAGACCTTCCCGGGGTGGATGTTCCCTGAACCTGCGAGTCCGATCCCGCCCTGCAGGATGGCGCCCAGGTCCGTGATGATGTCTCCGAACAGGTTCGATGTCACGATGACCTCGAACCGCTCAGGACA
This sequence comes from Myxococcota bacterium, assembly GCA_036126975.1. Lineage (GTDB taxonomy): Bacteria > Myxococcota_A > UBA796 > UBA796 > UBA2385 > JAYYRS01. Next base: position 2,946 of record JAYYRS010000539.1, on the reverse strand, counting down.
GCGGACCATTTCCATCGCCATGACGTCCACGTAGAGATGGCTCGATTCGATCTCGGGGTACTCCGCGGCGACTTCCCGGAACACCCTCTGCCAGAGTCCACCCGTGTTTCGCATGGCATTCGACTTGTCGCCCATGCAGACCTTCCGCAGTCCCCGTTCCTGGGCATGGGCAAAGGCCGCACGGACGATCCGCTCGACGCCCTTCCGCGTCGCGATCGCCACCTCCTGGGCCACCTCGTCCGCGGTGCCCTGCTTGAAGGTTCCGCCCATGCCCGTGTACAGATCCTCGGTGTTCTCGCGGAACACCACCATGTCGATGTCCGCCGGCGTCTTGTCCTTCAGTGGACAGCGCCGGGCGTCGAGCAGCTTGATGGGCCGGAAGTTGATGAACAGGTCCAGCTTGAACCGGCTGCCGAGGAGGATGTCCTTGGCATGGACATTCGACTTGACCCGCGGGTCCCCGAGCGCGCCCAGGAAGATGGCGTCGAATTCATCCCGCCATCGAATGAATGCTTCCTCCGGGAGGGTGGTGCCGTCCCGGAGATAGCGGTCTGCGCCCAGGTCGAAGTGCTCCAGGATGATGTCGGGTGCGACGGTCTCCAGGAGCCGACAACCCTGCTCGATCACCTCGACCCCGATGCCATCCCCAGGTACGACTGCGATGCGCGGCATTGGACCTCCCGATGGCGTCTCCGACCGCCGGGGTATCGCCGCCCCTGTGGCCCGGCAACGGAGCCGTTGCGGGGCTCCTGCTCCCGCAGGCCTACCGGATCCAGAGCCGGTCCGGCAGATGGGGATGATCGTTGACGTGGCAGACGCCGGCGCAGACCGGCAGCCCGTCCTGTTCGCCCACCACCTCCATGCCGGTCGGAAGGCGGAGGTTCGCAACGCCATCGACATGGCTCGCTGGGTCGAGGATCGTCCCCGCATCGTCGACCGAGTCCGCATGACACTCCGAACAGGCGATGCCCTCTCCCAGGTGCAGGAAGTGCTTGCCACTCATCCGGTCGCCCCATTCAGCGAAGCTGCTGTCCGGCCCCGCATGACAGGAGCCGCAGTCCAGGTCCTCCGCCGTCGCCTCGACGCTGCCGGTTGCGCCCGCCTGCCCGGTCCCATGACAGTAGACATTGCTGCACCCTTCCCCATTCCAGAGCCCGCCGGCTCCCAGCCCGGCGAGGTCGACCTCCGCCTCCGCCGGAGTGCGGTCCCCGAGGACCAGGTGCCCGTCCGACAGCACATCGGTGGGAACGACGTGACAGGTCCCGCACGATACGGCGGCGCCCAGCTCGCCACTCCCGTGGGGTGTATGGGACCAGAAGGTGGCGAGCGCGCCTTCCTCACCTCCAGCAATGTATCGGGGCGGTGCGCCAGAGGCGTCGTCGGTGCCACCGTGGCATCGGGTGCAGTCCGTGCGCCAGCCCTCTGCGTGGCACGTGTCACAGGACAGCGCGTCACCCTCCCCCGTCAGGTCTTCCCCATGGCAGCTCACACACCGCTCCGCACTGGCCTTGGCCGCGCCGCCGTGCTGGCTCGGATCGGCATAGCCATCGGGGTGGTACCGCGCGGTCGCGCCACCGCTGCCGCCATCTCCGGCCGGGACCGGCCCGTCCCTGGGCACCCCGAACCAGGTGTCGTCGCATCCGACCAGCAGGAACACAAGCACGGCGATCATCGCGACACGCCGACATTCGCCGCGACCCACGCGAGGTAGGGGGCATGCCCGTCCGTCACCGGCAGGGCGATGACCTCCGGCGTCTCGTAGGGGTGGGCATCGACGACGTACCGCCGGAGCGCCTCGAACCGGCTGCGGGCGGTCTTGAAGACGATGAGCACCTCGGCATCGTCGTGCACCTCCCCCTGCCACCGGTAGATGCTGCGCACACCGGGCACGAGGTTGCCGCACGCCGCGACCCCCGCGGACACCGCCCCCCGCGCGAGTGCCGCCGCGACGTCTTCGGATGGCGCTGTGACGAGCACCGCCACGACCGGTTCATCCGCGGTTGATTGCGACACGGACACCTCCCCCGCCAGCCTACCGCGGTGCCGCCGCTTGCCGGCCTCTCCGCAGAGCGGCAAACTTGCGGCCAACCCCGGTGTCCCGTGCCCAAGCGCCCCTTTCTCGGCCGCCTCCCTCGCCCGACGTCCAAGCGGACTGCGCGCAGCGTCGCGCGCATCCTGGACGCCGCAGCGCGGATCTTCGGTCGGGAGGGCTACCAGGGTGCGAGCATGGGTTCCGTCGCAAAGGAGGCCGGCGTCTCGAAGGGCCTGCTCCACTACCACTTCGAGAACAAGGAGCATCTGCTGATCGAGGCGCAGCTCGCGGTGATGCGGGAGATCCACCGTCGGTTCCTCGAGCGCGCCCGCGCCGGTGACCGCGGCCTGCCTGCGGCGATCGATGCGATCGACGCCCTCTGGGACGCCCTGCAGGAACTGAAGGCCCAGACACCGTTCATGGTCGAGACGTTCAGCCTCGCCGCCCAGGACGGGACCGTCCGGGACGCCTTCGATGAGTTCTCGGCCGAGGGCACCGCGCTGCTCGAGGAAGGCATCCGCGCGGTGATGGCCGAGGAGATGGACCGGCTCACGCTCCCACCGGATCGGATGGCGGTCTTGATCCGGACGATGCTGTCCGGCCTTGTGGTCGAGCTCGCGCGGGCCCGGACGGAAGAGGAAAGGGCGCAGGTCCAGCTGGCATACGAGGACCTGCGGTTCCTGTTCTCGAGCTTCGCGGTCGGCGGCCAGCCCTGAGCCCGGGCACTAGGGCAGCGACACCCGCACCACCCGGATGGACGCATCCCGGGCCCGGAGCCGCGCGGTCGTCCGGGCGTCCAGAACCGCACCCCGGTGTTCCACCACGCTTCCGCTCGCCTCCTCGACCCGGACCATGGCTTCCCCAGCGCCGGTCTGGACCACGACGGGCACCTGGCAGAAGCTGAATGCGACGGC
>JAYYRS010000538.1:0-10797 GCA_036126975.1 Myxococcota bacterium | reverse complement strand
GGACGCTGCCCTCCGCGCCGAGGGCATCCGGATCCTGGCGGTCAATGTCGACCAGCAACATGAGCGCGACGCCGTCGGCGCACTGGCCGAGGCGCATGGATGGGCGTTCCCCATCCTCTTCGACCCGACCCGCCGCGCCCTTGGCGCATACTTCTCCACCCGGTCGATCCCCGTGACCGCCATCATCGACCCGGAGGGCACCCTCAAGGAGCTCCATCTCAGCTGGGACGAGGGTGATTCGGACCAGCTCCTCGAGGAGGCGAGGTCGGTGCGGGCCGAACGCGCGGGGGCACCGGACCTGCCACAGGAAACGGTGGGTGCGGCCAGCGCCTCCGAGCGGTCAACCAATGAGTGATGGGGGCCCGGGCCGTCCGCAGACGGACCCTTCCGCCGGCCCGTGATGTCTGCGGTGCGCGTGTCGTCCCGCCCGCGCCTCCATCGAATCGCCACACAACCTTTGCCGGTCCGCCTCCCCGGGGTGACTCAGTGGTGAGTTACTATGGGCCGAAGGAGGCCACGTGCCCAGTCGAATCATTCCCGTCGAACCGTTCGACTATGTCGTATTCGGGGCGACCGGAGATCTTGCCCGGCGAAAGCTCCTTCCTGCGCTCCTGCATCGGGTGCAGGACGGCCAGATTCCGCGCGGAAGCCGCATCATCGCAGTGGCTCACGACCCGCTCGATGACGACTCCTACAAGGCGGCCATCCGCGACGGGCTGGCCCGGTTCGCGGGTGCGGTCGCCGAGGACGCCGCCATCGTCAAGCAGTTCGAGGACATGGTGAACTACGTCCGCGTGGACGTCCTCGACAATACCGGATGGGACGAGCTGCAGACGAGGCTGTCCGGAAGAGACGACTTCGTGCGGGCCTTCTACCTCGCGGTGCGGCCGGACCTCTTCGGCCCAATCTGCGAACAGCTGGGCTCCCAGCGGCTCGTGACAACCCGTTCCCGCGTCGTCATCGAGAAGCCGATCGGACATGACCTCGAGAGCGCGGTCCGCGTCAACGACGCCGTGGGAGCAGTCTTCGACGAGAGCCAGGTGTTCCGCATCGACCACTACCTTGGCAAGGAGACGGTCCAGAACCTCATGGCGCTGCGCTTCGCCAATGCTCTGTACGAGCCGCTTTGGAACCACGCCCACATCGACCACGTGCAGATCACGGTCGCAGAGCAGATCGGCGTGGGGAAGCGCGGAAGCTACTACGACAAGGCGGGCGCGCTCCGCGACATGGTGCAGAATCACCTCCTGCAGCTGCTGTGCTTGGTGGCCATGGAGCCCCCCGACTCCTATGAGGCTGACGCGGTCCGGGACGAGAAGCTCAAGGTCCTCCGGGCCCTGTGCCCGATCGAGAATGGAGACGTTGGACGCGACACCGTCCGGGGTCAGTATCGCGGCCTCCAGACCGAGATGGGCAGCGTCCCGTCCTACGTCGAGGAGGTCGGGTCGGGGCGCTCCGACACCGAGACGTTCGTGGCACTGAAAGCCGAGGTGGCCAACTGGCGATGGGCCGGCGTGCCCTTCTATCTTCGTACAGGCAAGCGAATGCCTGAGCGGGTGAGCGAGATCGTCGTCTGGTTCAAACCCATCCCGCACAACATCTTTCCAGAACGTGCCGGCGCGCTGCAGGCGAACAAGCTGGTCATCCGACTGCAACCGGACGAGGGCGTCATGCAGTGGATCATGATCAAGGACCCGGGTCCGGGCGGCCTGCGTCTTCGATGGGTCCCGCTGGACATGAGCTTCGCCGAGGCCTTCGGCGTACGACAGCCGGAGGCCTACGAACGTCTCCTGATGGACGTGATCCGCGGTGACCAGACGCTCTTCATGCGGCGCGACGAGGTCGAGGCGGCGTGGCGTTGGGTCGCCCCCATCCTCGAAGGCTGGGCCGACAGTGGGCGACCACCGCAGGCGTACACCGCCGGGACCTGGGGCCCGACCCGGGCCGTTGCCCTGGTCGAGCGCGACGGCCGGACCTGGCATGAGGAGACGGTCTGATGCTGCCATCTCCCCACTCCACAAGGACCTTCGGCGACGGCGCCGCGCTCGCGACCGCCCTCGCGGCCGCCGTCCGCACCTCGATCGAGTCCGGACTCGCTGCGGCGGGACGCGCGACCATTGCCGTATCGGGCGGCCGGACACCTGCCGCCTTCCTCCGCGCCCTGTTCGCGCAGGAGCTTCCCTGGCAGGATGTCCAGGTCACGCTGGCGGACGACCGCTGCGTCCCCCACGGCCATGAGCGGAGCAACGTCCGACTGCTCGAGGCTGCCCGATCGGGACTGCCTGGCGCCGCCGCGCCGCTCATCGCACTGACCGATCCTGGGAGCGGAGCTCCGCTCCTGGACGCCGCCGTACCCCATCGGCTGGACGCCCTCGTGCTGGGAATGGGCACGGACGGGCACACGGCGTCCCTGTTTCCGGATGGCGACGCCCTGGATGCGGCCCTGGCGCCGGATGCACCGCGGCTGGTCACCATGCGGGCGCCGGGTGCACCCGAGCCACGCATCACGCTGAGCCTGCCGGTGCTGCTCTCGGCGAAATCGGTCTTCCTCCACATCGAGGGCGCGGCGAAGCATGTCGCCCTGCGGGCCGCCCTCGGTACCGGTCCGGTCCCGGCCATGCCGGTGCGTGCACTGCTGCACCAGGAAACGCGCCCAATCACCCTGTTCACCGCCCCTCCGCCTGGAATCTCGCCATGAGTCTCCACCCCGTCGTCGCTGCGGTGACTGCAAACATCGTCACGCGCTCCGCGCAGACCCGCGCCGGCTACCTCGAAAGGATGGAAGCGGCCGGCCTGCGAGAAGGTCCGGCGCGCGGTCATCTTGCGTGCGGCAATCTCGCGCACGGCTATGCGGCCTGCGGCGATGACAAGGAGCGGCTCTTCGCCGAGCAGGCACCGAACATCGGAATCATCACGGCCTACAACGACATGCTCAGCGCCCACCAGCCGTTCCAGGGCTATCCCGACCGGATCAAGGCCGCGGCCCGGGCCGCAGGCGGCACTGCCCAGGTTGCGGGCGGCGTGCCGGCGATGTGCGACGGCGTGACCCAGAGCCAGCCGGGCATGGAGCTGTCTCTCTTCAGCCGCGACGTCATCGCGATGTCGACGGGCATCGCGCTCTCGCACGACCTGTTCGACGCAGCCATCCTCCTCGGCGTATGCGACAAGATCGTGCCCGGGCTTTTGATCGGCGCGCTCGCCTTCGGGCACCTCCCGGTCCTGCTGACGCCTGCAGGGCCGATGACCTCCGGGCTGTCCAACGATGAGAAATCGAAGAACCGGAAGCGGTATGCTCGGGGCGAGATCGGACGTCAGGAGCTTCTTCGCAGCGAGTCTGCGGCCTACCACGGTCCGGGAACCTGCACGTTCTACGGCACCGCGAACTCGAACCAGATGCTGATGGAGATCATGGGACTCCACCTGCCCGGCTCGAGCTTCGTGAACCCGGGGACACCGCTGCGGGATGCCTACACCGACGCCGCCGCCGTGCGTGCCCTGTCCATCTCCCGGCTCGGGCCGGAGCCCACCCCGCTGGCCCGCGTGCTGGACGAACGGGCATTCGTGAATGGAATGGTGGGACTGCTCGCCACCGGCGGTTCCACGAACCACATCCTGCACATCCCTGCCATCGCGGCTGCGGCCGGCCTGCATGTGACCTGGGCAGACCTCGATGCGCTGTCCGCCGTGGTCCCGCTCTGCACGCGGGTCTACCCCAACGGCAGCGCGGACGTGAACCACTTCGCAGCGGCAGGCGGCATGGGCTTCCTGATCGGGAGCCTCCTCGACGCAGGCCTGCTGCACGCGGATGTGCACACGGTCGCAGGAGACGGGCTGGAGCGGTACCGCGTCGAGCCGGGGCTGAATCCGGAGGGCGGTCTCCTCCTTCATCCAGCGCCTGCGGCCTCCGCTGACGAAGCCGTGCTTCGCGACCCCAGCCGGCCGTTCCAGGCCGAGGGGGGGATGAAGCTCCTCGATGGCCCGCTGGGCAAGGCCGTCATCAAGATCTCGGCTGTCGCACCGGAGCGTCATCGCATCAGTGCGCCCGCGCGGGTGTTCGACTCCCAGGAGGCAGTGCGCGCCGCCTTCGCAGACGGCGAGCTCGACGGCGACTTCATCGCCGTGGTGCGCTTCCAGGGCCCCCGCGCCAACGGAATGCCAGAGCTGCACGGGCTCACACCGATTCTCGGCGTCCTCCAGGAGCGGGGACAGCGCGTCGCGCTGGTCACCGATGGGCGGATGTCCGGAGCATCCGGCCGGGTGCCGGCGGCCATCCATGTCTCTCCGGAAGCCGCTGCAGGAGGACCGCTGGCGAAGGTCCGGGACGGCGACCTGCTTGTGCTCGACGCCGTGTCCGGGCGGCTCGATGTCATCGTGGATGCCGCCGAGTGGGCCGCGCGTGTGCCGGACCGACCGGGTCCCTCCGGCAGCAGCTACGGGGTCGGGCGCGAGCTGTTCCACATGTTCCGGGCCCATGCAGTGGTCGCCGAGGAGGGCGGTGGCGTCCTGGGACTTCCGGAGGTGGTCGCATGACGATGCCCGAGAAGATGAATCGGATCGACACGATCATGGGCATGGCACCCGTGATCGCCGTGGTCGTGCTGGACGACGCGAACAAGGCGCCGGGACTGGCGCGCGCGCTCGTGGCCGGCGGGATTCCCGTCGTGGAGATCACCCTGCGCACCCCCGCTGCGCTCGACGCGGTGCGAGCTGCGGCCGCGGCCGTGCCCGATGCGATCGTGGGGGTAGGCACCGTCCGCTCCGCCGAAGACCTCGATGCCGCGCTCGCGGCCGGGGCCGCCTTCGCGGTCTCTCCCGGGGCGCCGCCACGGCTGCTCGACGCGGCGGAGCACCATCCCCTGCCGCTTCTGCCGGGTGCCGTGACTCCAACGGAGGTCATGACGCTCGCCGAACGCGGCTACAGCCGTCAGAAGTTCTTCCCCGCAAGCGCCATGGGCGGGCCCACGGTCCTGAAGGCCTTCTCTTCGCCGCTGCCGGATGTCGCCTTCTGCCCGACAGGAGGGGTGCGACCCACGACGGCCGAGGCGTGGCTCCGCCTGCCCAACGTGCGGTGCGTCGGCGGATCATGGGTCGCGCCCCGAGACGCCGTCGCGGCCGGCGACTGGAGCCGCATCACCGCGCTGGCATCCGCCGCTGCGTCGCTGCGTCCCTGAGCGAACGAGCGGAGAATGGCGCCGACCAACCCCACGTTCCCGGCATGGGTACGTGCCTCCGGGCGCACGGAACGGGTCGCCCGGCACCGCGTGCCAGACTGGCAGGACCCGGAGAACTGATGTCTGCCCTGCTCGAATGGATCCGGGACTGCACCGGCGCCACGCGGGTCCACCCTGGCGCGCATGTCCAGACGCTGTGGCGCGGGTACGGGAGCATCACGCGGCACCGCATCGAGGGGGCATCGACGCCATCGGTCATCGCGAAGGTCGTGCGCCCCCCTCCGGATGGCAGCGGTCCGGGCCACGTGCGCAAGGTCCGCAGCTACGCCGTCGAGCGGACGTTCTATGCCGCCTCGGCCCAACGCGTCCGCCCGGTCGCCCGGGTGCCGCAGGCGCTGGGAGCACGCGAAAACAACGACGAGTCCTGGCTTCTGATCGAGGATCTCGACATCTCAGGTTTCGCTGCGCGCCACCGCCACCTGGACGCCGATCGGCTCGGTGCCTGTCTCGACTGGCTGGGCGCCTTCCACGGGACGTTCATCGGCCAGCCCATCGCCCAGTTGTGGCCTCGCGGCACCTACTGGCACCTGGGGACGCGCAGCGAGGAGCTGCGGCGGATGACGTCCGGGCCGCTGCGGGATGCAGCGGGTCCCCTGGATGCTGCGCTCGCCCGATGCCCGATGCAGACCCTCCTCCATGGGGACCCCAAGCCCGCGAACTTCTGCTTTCCCACACTCCGTGGTGCGCCCGTGGCGGCCGTGGACTTCCAGTACGCAGGGGGTGGGGTCGGGGTGGTCGACGTCGTCTACCTCTTGTCGTGCATGCCGGCGCGCTGGCGGGTCCATCATGTGGATCGAGCCATCGACCGCTACTTCGTTGCGCTCCGGCGCCACGCAGGCGTGCAGGGTGCGACCGCGGAGGCCGCGTGGCGACCGCTGGTCGACATCGCCTGGGCCGACCTTGCCCGGTTCCTTGCCGGCTGGTGCGGAGACGACTGGAGCCGCGATGAGGATGGGGCTCCTCGGGTTCGGCGCGCCATGGACATGGTCCGCAACATGGCTTCCCTCTCTGCTCCGGAAACGACAGAGCCGCCGACCGCCAGGTGACGGGTGCCGGCGTGGATGCGCGACGACGACAGCGCGCGCTCCTGCCGACCGGTATCCTTGCGCGCCGACGTCCCGCCGCGTACGAGTCGGACATGCTCGAAAAGCACACCACGACCGGCGCGGAAGATCGTGCCATCCTCGTCGGCCTCTACACGACCGATAGCCGTCTCTCTCCAGAACTCCGCATGGGAGAGCTGGGCAGCCTCGTCACGGCAGCCAACGGGTCCGTGGTGGGGCGCGTCGCACAGCGCCGGGGCCTGTCCAGGGGCGAGGACATCGACCGCCCGGTCGATGCCGCCACCTACATCGGAAAGGGAAAGGTCGAGGACGTCAGGTTCGAGATCACCGCCCACGACGCCAACCTCGTCGTATTCGACAACGAACTCTCCCCCGCGCAGATTCGAGAACTCGAGAAGCGCCTCCAGTGCCGCGTCATTGACCGTAGCGAGCTGATTCTCGACATCTTCGCGGCCCGCGCCCGCACCCGTGAGGCCATGCTCCAGGTCGAGCTGGCCCAGCTCCAGTACACTGCCCCACGGCTGCGCGGCATGTGGTCCCACCTCGAGCGACAGGCGGGCGGGGGAGGCGGCAAGTCCGGGGGCATCGGCACACGCGGGCCCGGCGAGCAGCAGATCGAGATCGACCGCCGGATCGTGCAGAAGCGGATCGCCCTTCTCAAGCATGAACTGGAGCAGGTCATGCAGCGAAGGGAGCGGCAGGTGTCGGCACGCAACGGCCGGGTCTGGACGGTCGGCCTCGTCGGGTACACCAATGCCGGCAAGTCCACACTGCTCAACACCCTGACCGGCGCGGGCGCCTTCGCGGCAGACCTTCTCTTCGCGACGCTGGACACGGTGAGCCGTCGATGGGCTGTGCGACCGGGTGTCGACATCCCGGTGTCGGACACGGTCGGCTTCGTCCGCGACCTTCCGCATCACCTCGTGGCTTCCTTCCGCAGCACGCTGGCCGAGGCCCTTCATGCCGACCTGCTGCTCCACGTCGTGGATGCATCCCATCCAGAAGCGGAGTCCCAGGTCCAGGCGGTCAAGCACGTACTGGCCGAACTCGGCGTAGACAACGACCAGGTGCTCGGCGTACTCAACAAGGTCGACCGGGTTCCCGACGGCGGGACGCTCGCGGTGCTGCGGGCGGAGTTCGCGGAATCCGTCCAGGTGAGTGCGCGGGATGGCACGGGCCTCGACGCCCTCGCGGACCGGGTGATTGCTCGGCGAAGCGGAGACTGGACCGAACTGTGTCTGCACGTTCCTCACGAGCAGGCTCGGCTGGCCGCGCTCGTCCATGAGCACGGTGAGGTCCTGCAGGGCGTGTGGCTGGAAGACGGCTGGCACGCCCGTGTCAGCGTTCCCCGGGCCGTGGTCTGGCAGCTCGAGTCCTGTCTGGGCGCGGAGGACGACCCGGCGCTTCTCGACCCGGACGACGAGCCGTGACCCGGGCGCTGCCGTTCTACCAGGTCGATGCATTCACAGACGCGGCCTTTGGCGGCAATCCAGCCGCTGTCGTCATCTCACAGGCACCGCTGCGGGCAGGCCAGATGCAGGCGATCGCCGCGGAGAACAACCTCTCGGAGACGGCCTTCCTGGTGCCACGCTCCGACGGAGACTGGGACCTGCGGTGGTTCACCCCCACCCTCGAGGTCGACCTGTGCGGACATGCCACCCTCGGTGCAGCACGCGCACTCCAGCATCGCGGCGACCTCCAGGGCCGGACCTGCTTTCACACCGCATCGGGCGTGCTTGCCGTCGCGGCCACGGGCTCCCGACTGGAGATGGACCTTCCGGTCGTTCCGGTCAACGAACGCGTAGAAGACCCTGCCCTCATTGCAGCGCTCGGGCAGACCGCGGAGCTGTGGTCCGTGCCCCGCATCCACGGCTGTCGCTACGTGCTCTGCCGCGTGGCCAACGAGACCGCAGTCCGGGCCGCCACGCCCGACCTCCCGGCCCTCCGCGCGCTCGAGACCAATGTCGTGCTGACAGCCCCCGGCGACGGCCCACATGACGTCGTCTCGCGTTTCTTCGCGCCGGGATCCGGAGTCGAGGAGGATCCGGTCACAGGCTCGGCGCACTGCACGCTCAGCCCGTTCTGGTCCGGGCGTCTCGGCCGCCAGACCCTGCACTGCGTCCAGGCATCGGCCCGCGGCGGAGAGCTCGAGGCCACACTGGACGGCGACCGTGTGCGCCTGTCCGGCCACGCCGTGGTCGTGATCGAGGGCACACTGCATGCCCCTTGACGGTGCACGGGGCGGGCCCGCCGAATACCGGCCCCCACCAAGGAGTCTGCGATGACCTTCTCCGGCGTGCTGACCGCGCTTGTGACCCCCTTCCGCAACGGCGCTGTCGACGAGGCCGCATTCCGGTCACTGGTGCGTCGCCAGCTGGATGCCGGCATCGACGGTCTCGTCCCTTGTGGCACGACTGGTGAGGCCGCGACACTCAGCCCAGCAGAGCACGGTGCGGTGATTCGCTGGACCGTCGAGGAGGCCGCAGGTCGGGTGCCCGTGCTCGCGGGTGTCGGATCCAACGACACGCAGACCACACTGGACAATGCGGCGCGCGCCCGCGAGGCAGGCGCCCAGGGTCTGCTGGTCACCGCGCCCTACTACAACAAGCCCACGCAGGAAGGCCTGTACCGCCACTTCCGCGCCGTGGCATCGGCAGAGCCCGGACTCGAGCTCTGCATCTACGATGTCCCCGGGCGCACCGGGGTCCGGATCGCACCGGAGACGCTGGCCCGTCTTGCCGAGGTGGAGAGCATCACCTGCGTCAAGGATGCGACCGCCGACCTCGCCCATGCCGCCGAGGTCCAGCGCCGCGTGGGCGACCGCCTCGCCCTGCTGTCTGGCGACGACTTCACGACCTTTCCCCACGTCATGATCGGCGGCGTAGGCGCGATCTCTGTCGCATCCAATCTCATGCCTGCCAGGATGGTCGCGCTGGTCGCAGCGGCCCGCGCGGGTCGCGTCGGAGAGGCGCAGGCGGAGAACGCCGCTCTGCAGCCGTTCTTCTCATCCCTGTTCTTGCAGACCAATCCGCTGCCCGTGAAGACCGGCCTCGCGCACCTGGGTCTCTGCGCCGAGGAGTTCCGGCTGCCGCTCTGCCCCATGGATGCAGGACCACGCGCAGCATTCCTCACCGGGCTCTCCGAGCTGGGCCTGCAGCCATGATCCCGTCGCTGCTGCTGGTAATGACGCTTGGCTGCTCTCGAGACGGAGGGGACCCGGGAAAGACACCTGCCCCACCGAACCAGGGCACCTACAGTGCCGAGATCTTCGTGGCGGATGCCGCCGCGGGCTGGTGCGGCGCGGTGCGGGACTGCGAACCCGGTACCTGGCAGGGCGTCCATGGCGGAGACCAGTCGACCTGCCTCTCCGCCGAGCGGTCCCGCTGGCAGGCGGAGCTGGACCAGATGGACTGCGAATTCGACGTGGACCTCGCCGTCATGTGCGTGAACTCCCTGGCGACCACGACCTGCGAGGCGTGGGAAGCGGGGACCACCCAGTCGAGGTGCACGGCGGTCACCCACTGTCCGTGACGACCTGCGGTCTGGAACGCTGCTGGCGCGCCTGATACTGTACATATGTTCAGTACAGGTAACCCATGCAGCTGCCCCTCCTCCGACCCGAACGCCCCCGGCTCGACCCCACGTTCCGCCGACTCCACACCACACCGCTCGCGGGCGGCGCCTGGGTCGCCCACCAGTCCAGCTGGCTCGAAGGCGACATGGAGATCTTCTCTTCACTGGCGGTGCAGACCCGCTGGCGCAATGAGCAGCGGCCGATGTACGACCGCGTCGTCGCCGTACCGAGACAGGTCGCACAGCTCCCCGACGATGGCCCGATCCATCCGATCCTCGCGCAGGCGAGCCGCCTGCTGTCTGCGCGGTTCGACCGGCCCCTCACGCGCATCGGACTGAACCACTACCGGAACGGCCGCGACTCCGTCGCAATGCATGGGGACAAGGTCGGAGACCGCGCGCATGACTACACCATGGCCATCCTCTCCCTCGGCGCTCCCCGCACCTTCCGCCTCCGCCCCCGCCACGGGGGAGCCGGGCTGGACTTCCACCTGGGATGGGGCGACCTGCTCGTCATGGGGGGGACCATGCAGTCAACGTGGCGACACGGGGTACCGAAGACCTCCCGCACCATCGGGCCCCGCATCTCTGTGCAGTTCCGGGAGGCCGCTCCCCGCGGAGCCGGCGTCCCTCGGCGCGACCCCTCCCACCAAGAGAACGGCGGCGCTACTTGAGCTTCGCGAGGATGTCCCCCAGGCTGTCCTTGGCATCGCCAAACAGCATCGCGGTGTTCTCTTCGAAGAACAGGGGGTTCTGCACGCCCGCATACCCTGCGGCCATCCCCCGCTTGAACACCACGACCTGCGACGACTTCCACACCTGCAGGACGGGCATGCCATAGATGGGCGAAGACGCGTCGGTCTCCGCGCCGGGGTTCACGATGTCGTTGGCCCCGATGACAAGCACCAGGTCCGTCTCCGGCAGATCCT
>JAYYRS010000537.1:0-5598 GCA_036126975.1 Myxococcota bacterium | reverse complement strand
CGGCACCGCGGTGCCCGGTTCGGCCTGGCAGCCGGTCAGCAGGAGGGCGACGAGCGCGGCGGGAGGACGAAGCATCGACCCCACCCTACCTGAAGGTACCGGTCCCCGCCGCGCCCGGTGGCGCGCTGCCGGGTCGGGGCTCAGGCCGCCGGGGCCGTCCCCCCGGACGCCGCGTCACCGGGACGCGCCGCCGGCGGGGTCCCCTGTGGGGCCCGCCGATCGTACAGCTGGAACAGGGCCATCCCGCCCAGCATCGCGCCCAGGAACAGCAGGCCGGTCGGCGCGCCGGCGCCGGCACTCACCAGGCTGGGCCCCGGACAGAACCCGGCGATGGCCCACCCGGCGCCGAACATCGCGGAGCCGACGACCAGCCGCGGCGTGATGTCCCGCCGGGTCGGGATCCGGAACGCGTCGGCCATCAGCGGCGAGGGGCGCCGCACGATGAAGCGGTACAGCGCCATGTGGGTCAGGATCCCGCCGACCATGACGAAGGCCAGGCTCGGGTCCCAGTCCCCGAGGACGTCGAGGAAGCCGACGACCTTGGTGGGCTGGGTCATGCCCGCGAGGCCGAGCCCCGCGGCGAACAGCAGCCCCGCCGCCGCATGCGACAGGTTCCGGAGCACGGGGTGGGTCATGCTGCCCCCCCGAGGATGACGTGGTTCACGACGTAGGCGGTGACGGCGCCGGTCGTCATGAACGTGAGCACCGCGACCAGCGAGCGCGGCGAGAAGCGGGTGAGCCCGCAGATGCCGTGTCCACTCGTGCACCCGCTGCCGAGCCGCGTCCCGAATCCCACGAGCAGCCCGGCGACCACCACGGTGGCGGGGGTCCGGCCGAGCTCGTCGGCCACGACCGCCGGGGCGGCCAGGCCGAACGCGACACCGCCCGCCAGCATCCCGCCGAGGAACAGCAGCCGCCACAGCCGCTCGCCCGCGTGCGGCTGCAGCACGCCCCCGACGATGCCGCTGATGCCGGCGATGCGCCCGTGCAGGAGCAGCATCAGCGAGGCGCTGAGCCCGATGAGCACGCCGCCGATCGTCGACGCGATGGGGGTGAAGTTCTCCATGGCTGCTCCTTTCGGTCCGGGCCCGCGCGGGCCCCAGCATGCCGGGATTCCCGACCCGCGCCAATCCGGCGCCTGCCGCGCCCTCAGAGCGGCTCGACGTCGTAGAGCTCCAGCCCGGGCGCGTTGCTCAGCGCGTAGTTGAGCGGCCACTTGGAGTCCGCCAGCAGCACGGCCCGCTCGTTGCGGTCCTCGACCACCAGGTAGTCCCGGCGCTTCTTGAGCCACGCGAGGCCTTCGGGGTCTCCGCCGATCCACCGGGCCACCCGGAAGGACTGCGGCTCCAGCGCAGCCTTCACGCGGTACTCGTTCTCCAGCCGCTGCCGCAGCACCTCGAACTGGAGCTGGCCGACGGCGCCCAGGTACGGGTCCTGGCGGCCCAGGTCGAGCCGGTAGAACAGCTGGATGACGCCCTCATGGGCGAGCTGCGTGAGGCCGGCGTCGAGCTGCTTCCGCTTCAGCGGGTCCTTGAGCACCATCCGCGCGAAGTGCTCCGGCGCGAAGCGCGGGATGCCCTCGAACCGGAGCGCACGACCGGCGGCCAGCGTGTCTCCGATCCGCAGGTGCCCGGGGTCGTACAGGCCGATGATGTCACCGGGCCAGGCCTCCTCGACGATGCTCCGCTCGTCCGCCATGAACGTGTGCGGCTTGGCGAGCTTGATGGTCTTGCCCGACCGGCCCAGCGTCGCGGCCATGCCGCGCTCGAACTTGCCGGACACGACGCGGAGGAAGGCCACGCGGTCCCGGTGCCGGGGATTCATGTTCGCCTGGATCTTGAACACGAAGGCCGTGAACTGGTCTTCGGCCGGCTCGACGACGACCCCCGCGTCCTTCTTGTCGAGCGCGGTGCGCGGTGCCGGCACGGCGGCGTGGTCGGCGAGGAACGTGAGCAGCGCCTCCACGCCGAAGTTGCTCATGGCCGAGCCCCAGAAGATGGGGCTGATCTCGCCCGACAGGAAGCCCTCCATGGACCAGGTGTCGCCTGCGATCTCCAACAGGTCGAGCTGCTCGGTGACCTCCTCGACGAGGGACTCGCCCACCTCCGCCGCCGCCTCCGCGAGCGAGCACTTCCGGGTGCCCACGATGTCCTGGCCGTGGCGCCCGCCGTCGAACAGCGTGACCTCGCGGGTGCGGACGTCGACGATGCCCTTGAAGTCCCGCCCCATGCCCAGGGGCCAGTTCAGCGGCACGACCTTCAGGTTCAGGGTGCTCGACACCTCGTCGATGAGCTCGAGCGGGTCGAGCCCGGGCCGGTCCAGCTTGTTCATGAACGTGATGATGGGGAGGTTCCGCATGCGGCAGACCTCGAACAGCTTCAGCGTCCGGGCCTCGACGCCCTTGGTGTGGTCGATGAGCATCACGCTCGAGTCGACCGCGGCCAGGGTCCGGTAGGTGTCCTCGGAGAAGTCCGCGTGCCCCGGGGTGTCCAGCAGGTTGAGGGCGCTGCCGCGAAAGCCGAACTGCAGCACCGAGGACGTGATCGAGATCCCCCGCTCCTGCTCCATCTGCATCCAGTCGGAGACGGCATGTCGCGCGGTCTTGCGGGCCCGGACGCTGCCCGCCATGTGGATGGCGTTCGCGTACAGCAGGAGCTTCTCCGTCAGCGTGGTCTTGCCCGCGTCGGGATGGCTGATGATGGCGAAGGTGCGGCGACGGGCCGACTCGGCGGCGACGGACATGGGGTACCCGGGTCTGTGCAGGCAGCCCGGGTAACCCCTGGTGGCCCGCCCTTCAGCCGCCGCTCAGCTTCCTTGCGCCATCGGCACACAAGGCCAGGGCCCGCCCGCGTCGAAGGCGTGCAGCGCGGCCTGGAAGGCCGGGACGTCGACGCCCCGGAGCACCGGACCCGCCTCGGCCTGCACGGCGTCCAGCCGCCCGGTGCACCGGGACAGCAGGTGCCGGGCCGCGCGCTCGGTCCCGCAATGCTTCTTGATGATGAACGCCGCCGCCTGGATGAGCGCCTGGATGAGCTGCCGGTCGACGTGCGTACGGTCGACCTCGTGCCAGATGGCCTCCCAGCACTCGTGGCTCTCCCAGTAGAACCGCTGGTCGAACAGGTCGAGCCCATGCAGCCAGGGGGCATCCTGCCGCCAGTCGGCGTCGGGAGACCACAGCGGCGCGGGCCAGGCGTGCCCGTGCAGGTGGTGGTGGCCCGCCGCGTCCCGGAAGGGGTGCGGGTTCAGCCCCGGCACGTAGCGGTAGGCCGGCAGCCCGATGTCCGGCCGCCGCAGCGGCGGGGCGGGATCCGGCGCGGGAATCGGCCGCGGCTGGACATCGACCGGACGGGACATCGGCGCTCCCCTCTTGTCCATGCTCGTATCGCGCGGATGCGGTCCGGGTCCGCGCCCCGATCACCGCAGCAGGATGGCCACCGCGTCCAGCAGCGGCACGTCGGCCGGCGCCCAGTCTCGATCCTCATGCAGCGCGTCGCGCCCGAGCCAGCGGGCGCCCGTGTGCTCCGTCAGCACGGGGCCGGTCGGCGCCTCGCGATCCCGGCACGCATACGCCACCAGCCGGACGGTCACGGTCGGGTACCGGTGCACGTGCTCTTCGAGGTACGCGCCCACGGTGACGTCCAGCTGCAGTTCCTCCTGCAGCTCCCGGGCGAGCGCGACGCGGTCGTCCTCACCCTCCTCCACCTTGCCGCCGGGCAGCTCCCACCGGAAGGCCGCCGACCCCCCGGCGCCCCGCCGGACGGCGAGCACCTGGCCGTCCCGGACCAGTGCACCACACACCACGCGGATCTCGCCCTCGGACATGGGACCTCCCCCCTGGCCATAGTCGGCGGCCATCCTGGGGGCCAAGGGTGGCGGGCGCATCGGATTGGCGGACCCGGCGCACCGTGCGTGGTCGACCGCGCGCCCGGCTGCATGGACACACCGCACTTGCTCGTCTACGGGGCCCGCAGATCGATTCGCCAGCCCTCCACCAGACCCGCCGCCTCGTCTCCCAGCTGCTGCTGCAGCCAGTTCACGAGATCGTCCTGTCGCGGCTGGCCGAATGCGAGGCGGTAGAGGACCAGGCTGCGCTTCAGTGCCTGGTAGCGCTGCGCCTCTCGTGAGAGAGGCACGATGGGGACCCGGCGCTCCACGGCAGTCGGCGCACCGTCCGGGACGTCGGTGAACAGCCAGAAGGGCACGAGATCGTCCAGTTCCGCATCCCGCTCATCGCGAGCGCGGTCGAACATCCAGCTCCACGGATCGCCGACCCCATCCCAGTCTCCCCGCAGCACGCCCGTGCGAAACGCGCGTGCGATGTTCCGCCGGACTGCGAGCCCCTTGTAGCGGTGGACACGCCCCTCTCGCTGTTCCATGTCGACGGGATTGCCCGGAAGGTTCCAGTGGTAGATGACATGGCACCAGGTGTGAAAGTCCAACCCTTCTTGGCCCACGCTCGTGCTCGCCAGAAGAAAGGGGCGGAAGGGGCTGTTGAAGGCCTTCCGAACGGTATCGATCCGGTGCGTGCGCTTGTCATCTTCCCGGAGCTCTCCCAGCCGCAACCCGAAGCGGGTCCGGAACGCCAGTGCATCGTGATCGCGGTGGATCCAACCGGCTGAATCGGGTCCCTCCGCACGCCGCAGTTCCTCCGCGAAGACATTTGCAGTGCGCACCGACAGGGCATCCGACAGGTCCCCCGCAATCCCGTGGACCACCTCGTCCACGCTCCGGTCGTCCCCGCTGAGGCCCAGACTCTCCCGCAGCACGTGGGCCTGCTCATCGAGCACGGCCTGCAGGTTGCCCTCGAGTCCGTGATCAACGCACCGGCGCCAATAGTGGTCATCCTCTTCATCGTCTCCCGCCGCACGATGGCGCTCGAAGGCCCCGAGCAGGCCCATGGTCTCCGGCAAGTTGAAGAGCGTCCGAAATCCCTCCCCGATGGCCGCAGCCGCACGCAGGACATCGGGATCGGTCGGACCTGCACCCGGTACCTGCCGGCCCAACGCGCGCAGGGCACACACCCCCGGAGCGCCGAGCGCGACCCGTGCCAGGACCTCCGCAAGGTCATCCGGCGGTGCACCAAGCGGCGCAGGGGACTTCACGAAGGTCACGAAGCGCTCGACCACCTTCTCAAATCCGGAGGCGTCTTCCCGGTGCGAGGCCTGCCGGGTCACGCCCGATAGGCCATTCTCACTCGGGTCTTCCAGCCAGTCCATCAACCCGGGATGATTTGCCGCGTCGAGCAATCCGACGGCCGCCCAGTACCACCGTGGATCCCGCCGCGACCGGGCCGGGTCCGTGGCCACCGCCAGGCGGTCCAGGTCGGCCTGAATGCGCGCCGCCACCGTGCCAACCGCCTGCTCGGCAGGCACCACCGACCCCTCTGCGCGGGCCAACCGCAGCGGATCTCCGGCGCCCGCAAGGTACGGAGAGGGGTACTGCATCAACAGGGCCCCCATGCCGGCGTAGCGATTCCCGGACACGGAGAAGCGCAGCAGTCCCCGCCGGTCCTTGGAGAGACTCTTGTAGGAGGCGGGCGGCGCACCCTGGGTGACCATGCTCCGCTCTGCCAGATAGCTCGACACGGCCGCAATGGCG
>JAYYRS010000536.1:0-2686 GCA_036126975.1 Myxococcota bacterium | reverse complement strand
CGACCGCATGACCCGACGCGACAACCTCGACGGCGTCTGCCTCGGTCAGCCCCATCCTCGTGAGCCCCGCATGGCTCACGAGCACCATCGCGCTGGCGCCGTCGGAGACCTGGGAGCAGTCTGAGAGGCGCATGTAGGGGTTCAGCGCTTCGTTGCCGAGGAAGTTGGGATTCCTGTCGCTGGCGGACGCCGCCCACTCCAGCGTCACCTTGCGCGCATGCATGTGCGCCTTGGGATTCAGGTTGGCGTTGTCGTAGGCCTTCTTCGACAGCATTCCGAGGACCTCATCGTCCAGCCCATGCTTCTCCCGGTAGGCCTTGATCCGGCGAGCGAACAAGGCCGGGAATGTGAAGTCGTCCAACCCCCGCTGTCGCGCGTAGTCCGCGGCGCGCGCGAGGTAGTCGCCCCCGGTCCTCGCGGATGCAGTGGTCTGGATCTCCGCACCTGCCACGAGGACGACGTCCGCCCCCGCAGCGATGGCATCGATCCCCGAGAGGACCGCGAGGCCGCCCGAGGCACACGCTGCCTCCAGGCGGGATGCCGGCTTGCCGTCGAAGGCCGGATGCATGCCCACCAATGCTGCGCCCAGATGCCCCTGGTTGATGAACAGCTCGCCGACGAAGTTGCCGATGTAGAGCCGGTCCACGCTTGCGGGATCGAGCCCTGTATCTGCGATGGTGCCGTCGACCGCCGCACCCAGATGTTCCTTGAGCGACGGGTTCTCCCGCTTCCCGAAATCGGGATGCCGCTTCCAGATGAAGTCAGGGTGGCCCTTGCCGAGGTACGTGGAGTGCGCGCCTCCAACGATGAAGGTGCGTCGCGCGAGCGCCATGACGGCTCCTGGAAGAGGGTGCGGGAGGAGACGATGCCGAAGGGGGAACCGAGGATGCGTTCGACCGACGAACGGTCCGGCCGCCCGCCGCGCCCGCAGGTGTCCCGCTCGGCGCGGCGGCATCTCCCTCGTATGCATCACGCCGCGCGGCGTCAAAAGGGCTGTCTCCAGCGGTTCCCGAAATCTGCGGACGCGCCATGAGCCCACCGATCATCGCCCTCCAGGCACCCTCGGGTACTGGCAAGACCACATTGATGGTCGGGATGATCGCTGCGATGTCCGACACCGGGCTTCGCGTGGCCGTCCTGAAACACGCCGGTCATGCCCACGTTCTCGACAAATCCGGGAGCGACTCGCACCGCTGCCGGGTCGCAGGCGCTACGAGGGCCGCTGTCGTCAACGAGCACACGCTCGCAGTGTTCGGTCCTTCTCCTCCCCGCGGGCCCCGCGCGCTCGCGGAATCCCTGTTTCCAGATGCGCACCTTGTGCTCGCCGAGGGCTGGCGGGGACATGGGCTTCCCGTCCTCCGGGTTCTGCGCGAAGGCGGTCCCGCCGGGCACGACTGGCAGACCCCGGATCCGGTGGTGGCGTGGGCGACGGATGGAGACCGCGCACCGGACGGCACACCCGCGCTGCCCCTGCGGGACCCGGCCGCCGTTGCACGCTGGATCTGTGCCCATCTGGGGGTTGCCTGGCCGGATTGAAGGGCGACGACGCATCCTCGCCCCGGATTCAGCGCGCGACCTCGAACCCCTGTGAACGCCACTCCAGCATTCCGCCCGCCATGCTCGCGACATGACGGAAGCCCAGTCCCTCAAGGAGCCGCGCCGCGCGCCCGGAGCGCCCACCTGACCGGCAGATCACGACGCAGGGGGCGTCCCGGTCCCAGGTGGCCGCGGCGGCGCCCAGGTTGTCAAGCGGGATCAGCTGGCTGCCGACTGCGTGGCCGAGCTCGCCTGTCCATTCATCTGGACGACGGACGTCGATGACCCGGACCACGGACAGGTTGGCGTGGGTCCAGACTGCCGAGACCTCGGGGACCCCGTCCGCGTTCCGGACGAGGGGTGCCCAGGGAGGCATCCGGGGATCAGACCGCAGCGGTTCATCTCCCGGCAACCAGCCACACTGCAGATTGGCCGGAACTGCAACGGCCATGTGCGCCGGATCCGAAAGGACGAGCGCATCCATCACCTGGACGAACTCGTCCGCGCTTCGGCCTCCGCCCAGCCGGGGATTGTGTCTCCGTTCCTCGGCAACGCTTGAAACAGTGCGGCCGTTGTAATCGTGTCCGGGGTACACCGCGCATTCATCTGGGAGCGTGAAGATCTGCTCATGGACGGAAGCGTGCAGTCGGCGTGCGTCCCCCTGCTGGAAATCGGTGCGCCCGCAGCCCCGGATGAACAGGGCATCTCCGGTGAACACCCGGGTTTGATCCGCGAGGACGTAGGACACGCAGCCGTTGGTGTGTCCGGGTGTGTGTCGGACCTCGAGTGCGACACTGCCGACCTGCAGGGACCGGCCATGCTCCGCCTGGATGTCCGCACAGCGCGCACCCGCGACCGAGGACACCACGGACTGGCACCCGGTCCTTCGCCGCAGCAGTCCCGCGGAGGTGACATGGTCCGCGTGGACATGCGTCTCGAGGGTGTACTTCAGCGTGAGCCCAAGCTCCTCAAGAAGCGAGACGTCGCGTTCCACCTGGGCACGCACCGGATCGATCAGCAGCGCCTCCCGGGTTTCGGGATCCGCCAGAAGGTACGTGTAGGTACAGGATTCCCGGTCGAATAGCTGGCGGAAGATCACGCTGTTCTCCCCAGGCCGGGCCGGCCATGTCCTGTGCGCTCCGAGTCGAGC
>JAYYRS010000535.1:0-3077 GCA_036126975.1 Myxococcota bacterium | reverse complement strand
TACGGACACGCGTACGCACCGCTGGACGAGGCACTGGCCCGCGCCGTGGTCGACCTGTCGGGCCGTCCCTGGCCCGAGGTCTCCATGGGCCTGCGTCGCGAGCAGCTGGGCGGAGTGGCATGCGAGAACCTGCCGCACTTCTTCAACTCGCTCGCCCTGCGGTCGCGGATGACCCTGCACATCGACGTGTTGAAAGGGGAAAACGATCACCACCGGGTCGAGGCCGCCTTCAAGGCGTTCGCCATCGCACTCCGTGCGGCCGTGACGGTCCGTGGCGACGGTATTCCCAGCACGAAGGGGGTCCTGTGAGCGTCTTCTTGATCGAGACGGGTCTGGCCAACACCGCCAGCGTGGCTGCGGCATTCTCGCGGCTGGGCATGCCGGTCCGGCGGGGCACCGATCCCGATGAAGTCCGACGGTCGCCTTTCGTGGTCCTCCCTGGCGTGGGGAGCTTCGGGTCCGGCATGGCGGCCCTCGAGCGGGCCGGGCTGGTGGGCGTGCTGCGCGCTCGCATCGCGGCCGGTGCCCCCACGCTCGGCATCTGCCTTGGCATGCAGATGATGTGTGCCGGTTCGGAGGAGGCGCCGGGTGTGGACGGGCTCGGGGTCGTACCGGGCAGCCTGCGGCATTTCGGTCCCGGGGTCCGCTCCCCGCAGCTGGGCTGGAATGCAGTGGAAGCTGGGGAACGGGCCAGACTGCTGGCGGGCGGTGCGGCCTATTACGCGAACTCGTACCGTCTCGTGAACCGACCGGAAGGCTGGGGCGTTGCCTGGAGTCGGCACGGCGGGCCCTTCATCGCCGCCTTCGAGAAGGGCCGCGTGCTGGGTTGCCAGCTGCATCCCGAACTCTCCGGCGCATGGGGACTCGCCCTGCTGCAGCGGTGGCTCGAGGATCGGCCAGCGGCTCCGTCGCCTCCGGGGCGCGTCGGCCCACGCGTCATCCCTTGCCTGGACGTGCGCGACGGCCGGGTCGTGAAGGGCGTCCGGTTCCAGGGTCTGCGGGATGCGGGCGATCCGGTGACCCAGGCGTCCTCCTATGCAGAGCAGGGGGCTGACGAACTGGTGATGCTCGATGTGTCCGCGACCCCAGAAGGGCGCGCCACGGCCGCGGATACCTGTGCCGCGGTCCGCGCGGTGCTCCCCCTGCCTTTGACGGTCGGGGGAGGGGTGCGGACGGTGGAGGACGCGGCCCGGCTGCTCGCCGCGGGGGCAGACAAGGTCGCGGTCAACACCGCGGCAGTGGAGGACCCAACCCTCCTCGAGCGACTGGCTGATCGGTTTGGTCGGCAGTGCGTCGTGCTCGCGCTCGATGCGGCCCGCTGGCCGGGTGGCTGGGAGGTCGTCACGGGCTCGGGCAGGAACCGGACGGGGCGCGATGCCGTCGGCTGGGCGGCGGAAGGCGCGCGGCGCGGTGCGGGTGAGATCCTGCTGACCTCCTGGGACAGGGACGGCACCGGAGAGGGCTATGACCTCGAACTGCTGTCCGCCGTACGGGATGCAGTCCGCGTGCCGGTCATCGCGTCCGGTGGTGGTCGCACGCCAGCGCACCTGGCCGGTGCAGTGCGCGCCGGCGCGGACGCGGTGCTCGCAGCATCCATCTTCCATGACCGGCAGTTCACTGTCGGCGACATCAAGCGAGCCCTGCGGGATCAGCAGGGAATGGAGGTGCGGCTGTGATCGTACCCAGCATCGACATCCAGGATGGCTCCACGGTCCAGCTCATTGGCGGGCGGGAGAAAGCGCTCGACGCGGGAGACCCGCGCACGGTCGCCGCGTCGTTCGCTCCGGCGGGCACCGTCGCGGTCATCGACCTCGATGCGGCGATGGGTCGGGGCGACAACGCCACGATCATCGCCGAGATTGTGCGGCACCATCGCGTCCGCGTGGGCGGTGGCATACGAACGGTCGAGGCGGCCCGGAGGTGGTTGGACCTCGGCGCCGAGGCCGTCATCCTGGGCACCGCAGCGCGCCCGGAGCTGCACCGACAGCGCCCCCGCGAGCGGGTGGTCGCAGCCGTGGATGCGATCGACGGGGAGGTCGTGGTCGAGGGCTGGACCACCCGGACCGGGGCAGGCCTGCTCGACACCGTCCGGTCGCTGGCACCGCATGTCGGCGGATTCCTCGTGACCTTCGTGGAGCGGGAAGGACGCCTTGGAGGGACTGCGCTCGAGCAGGTGCCCGCCATCGTCGCGGCTGCGGGTCAGGCCCGCGTGACCATCGCAGGTGGGGTCACCACCGCTGCGGAGGTCGCGCAGCTCGATCGGATGGGCGCCGATGCCCAGGTGGGCATGGCGCTCTACACGGGGCGACTCTCGCTTGCCGAGGCGGTGAGTGCACCGCTTGTCAGCGACCGACCGGATGGACTGTGGCCGACGCTGGTATGTGATCCCCATGGGGTCTCGCTGGGGTTGGCATGGTCGAACCTGGAGAGCCTGTCGGCCGCCCTGGAGCGGGGTCGGGGCGTGTACTGGTCCCGCCGACGGGGCCTCTGGGAAAAGGGAGCGACCTCTGGCGCCGGGCAGCGGCTGCTGCGGGTGGATGCGGACTGCGATCGGGATGCGCTGCGGTTCGTGGTGGAGCAGGCCGGTCCGGGCTTCTGCCACGAGCACACCTGGTCCTGCTTCGGAGAGACGCAAGGCCTGGGCGCACTCGACCGAACGCTCCAGGCCCGGGCGGCCGCGCCGCCTCCGGGCTCCTACACGGCACGCCTCCTCGATGACCCCGACCTGCTGCGCGCCAAGCTCATGGAGGAGTCCGGCGAGTTGATGGCCGCATCGGAACCGTCCCATGTCGCCGAGGAGGCTGCAGACCTCCTCTACTTCACGCTGGTCGCTGCGGCGCGTCAGGGGGTTTCCCTGACGGACATCGTCCGCGTACTGGATCGCCGCGCCCTGCGCACCACCCGCCGCAAGGGCGATGCAAAGCCCCCCCCACCCCTCCCTCGAGGAGATGCCCCATGACCTTCCTGCGCCGATTGAATGCATCCGCCGTACCGGATCTCCGGCGAGACCCCGTGGATCCGGAGACCCTCACGCGCGCCGGACACATCGTCGATGACGTACGTGCGCGCGGAGAGGC
>JAYYRS010000534.1:0-8415 GCA_036126975.1 Myxococcota bacterium | reverse complement strand
GCGGACCTCGTCTTCCCGCCACAGGGGACAGCGCTCCCCGTGGAGCGCCCGCAGCATCGCGGGCTCGATGCGGATCTCGTGGGTCTTCTTGTCTGGGTGATCGGATAGATCCACGGCCTGGAGCGGTCCGGGTTCCCAAGCCAGCCATCGGTCGAGGTAGTGCTTGCGGGTTCGGAATCCGACCGCCCCACCGTAGTACCGGAGCGCGTCGAGGCGTCGTCCGGCGCCGGCCTCTGGACCGGCCGCGAGGGCAAGCACCCACTGCAACCACGTCATGCAGTCCACCTCCTCTCCCGGCGTCCGCGGATCGGGATCGGATCCGCTTTCCTCCCCCAGCGGGTCGGTGTAGACGACGCGAAGGCTTCGGGTCCGCTGGACCGCAGCGGCGATGCGCGCGTCGAGATCAGGCGTCGGTGCAGCGAGAACGGGTGGGTTCCACAGCGCCACGGCGAGCAGGCCCAGCACGGTGCGAAGCACACCTCTGCGCCGGCCGCTTCCGGTCCGGCATTGTCGGCGTGGACGGGCTCGGGCATGCGACCGGATGGTGGGCTTGGAGAGCATGGGAAACCCAGTATTTCGACCGGGTCGCCCCAGCAGGCTCAGGGCGCAGCTCCCTGGAGGATCCAGCGCCGGACCCGCTCTCGTTCGCTCTCTCCAAACAGCACGCCGGTCGGCGGCATCGGGGGGCCCATTCCGCCCTCGCGGATGTGGGTGCCGTCCAGCTTGTGCATCAGGTAGCTGCGCGTCGGGTCTCCAGCCTGCACCCGGTCCATGGTGGGGAGCTCGACAGCGGGGACGTCGACAAGGTCCGCCCAACCGAAGCCGTCGCGGAGGTCTGCCATGCTGTCGGAGCCAGGATGGCAGCCTTCTGTGCAGTGCCCGGTCCAAAGCGGCTCGATGTCGGCTGCGTAGGAGAGGGGCGCCCCGGTATCGGTGGGGCCCGTATCGATCGGTTCATCCGCATTGTTCGCGGCCGGGGTGGGATCCTCCACCGGGCCGCGATGGGATGTCGGGGACGGGTCATCGGCGCACGCCCACAGCATGCTGACGAGCAGGACGCGGATCATGGCGTCCCTCCCTGGAAGAAGAACACCGCGCCCGTCCGTGCGTCGTTCGTGCTCCATCCGGGTGCGCCCACGATGATGTCTGCGGTTCCGTCGCCATCGAGGTCGCGCCGTGCGTGGATGTCGTGGCCGAACTCCGCCCGGGGCCCCGGTGAGGTCAGCAACGTCTGTCCGTCGACTGACACGACGCCTTCGACCCGACCGATGTGCCGTGCGACAGCGCCTGCGCGGCGGCCGTCCACGCGCCATCCGGGTGCGCCGGCGAGGAGCTCGGCGCGGCCGTCGGGAAGAGGCCGCATGGCGATGGACGCCCCCAGCATGGCGCCGGTCCGGTCGCCCGCGAGTCGGCCACTGACCTGTCGCGTCGCGCCATCCACGACGACGACGGCCCCGGCATCGTCGACGGATGCTCCGGCTTTGTAGGCACCGAAGGCCGCGTCGGTGTAGCCATCGCCGTCGAGGTCTGCGTCGGCCGCGATCGCGAATCCGAGGTGGTCCCCTGGCGCGCCCTCCCAGATGCCGTCGCGGTCATCGATCGTCCGTGTCCCCGTCAGGGGTCCGGCGTACCAGACGACCCGGCCGATGGTGCCGTCCGTCGAAGCGCCATTGGGGATGCCGACGAGTGCGTCGTCCAGGCCATCTCCATCGAGATCCGTCCCCGCGACGGCCGCGCCGAAGCCGGCCCATGATCCAGCCCCCTCCAGGAGCCCAACGGACCCCTCCGAGAGGGCGGACGCTTGGAGGTCGTCGAGAATGTAGACCCGACCCAGCGTCTCCGGAAAGCCGCGAGCGTCAAGCGCATCGTCTGCAGACCGCCGGTAGGGCGTACCGACGAGGACGGCTTCGCGCTGGGGACCGCTCGATGCGACGGCCCACCCGGAGTGTTCCATCATCCCATCACCAAGCAGGGTGTTCCGCGCGCCGGTACCCCAGATGATCCGCACGCCGCCGTGCATCCGGCGTGGGTCGCCCATGTGGATCCCACCGAGCACCAGCTCCGCGAGACCGTCCCCATCCTGGTCGCCGATGTTGGCCAGGGCCTGTCCGAGACGTTCCATCTCGACCTCTCCCCGCGCGATGGCGTCCTCTTCGACGACGGCGCCATCGCTGGAAGGCAGTCCGCTGCCCGTCCACACCGCGCCCTGGCGCATCGTCCCGACGGCGCTGGCGGCGGAGACCCACTCCGGTCGTCCATCCCCATCGGCGTCGGGCACCGTGGTCACGGCGATGCCGAACCGGCCGGCGTCCTGGCTTCCGGTTCGTGTGCCGCTCGGCGCCGTGGGGCGGGGCGCGGGGGGCACTCCGGTCTCCGTCGACGTCCCGGTCTCGTCGGCGGGACCCGTGCCGGCATGGCCGCAACCCAGCGCCAGGACCCAGAGCAGACAGGAAGGCCTCATGGGGAGCCCATAGCCCGATGCGGGCCCACTGTGCCCGGGACCGAGGCGCAAGAAACGGGGCGAATGGGCGATACTCCGGGGAGTGCGGCTGGCGGGCTGGCCGTTGGGGGCACCCAGGAGGGGCGCAGAACGTGATGCAGCCGGTTCCAGCAGGCGACAGCTCGCCGCACCGCGGTGTTGCCGCGTCGCTGATGCAGTTCCGTCGCGGCCTGCTGCGCTCGTGCTGCCAGCTGGGGGGGCTGCTTGCGGTGGCAGCTGCGGTCGTCAATGTGGGGCTTGGCACCACGGGCCTGATGTTCCTGTTGAGTGTTCTTGGGGCCGCGGGTTTTGCGCTGATTGCTCTGTGGCTGCGGTGGCAGCGCGATGCCGTGGACGGTCCGGCTGCGGCGCTGATGCTGTTTGCGGGGAGCGTGGTTGCGTTCGGCTGGCCGCGTTTTGGCGGCCTGCTCGGAAGCAGCCCGGCCCTGCTTTTTCCCATTGCAGGTCTCTCCCTGCTGTTCACGACGCGGTGGCGCCAGCGGGCTGCGCTGGCAGGCGTGGTCGCCTTCACGACCGGCCTGATCGGGCTGCACCTCCTCCTGCCTGGCGTCATCGACGCCTACTACCCGGACCCGGAGGCCCAGCTGTGGGATGTGGCGACGTCCCAGTGGCTCTGTGTGTTGATGGTGGGAGGGCTGTTCATCCGGATGTCCGGACACCACATCCAGGCATGGGAGGAACTCTCTCGCCAGCAGGCCGTCCATGTCGAGCTGCTCCGCACCAGTGCGGAACGGGCACAGCAGGAGCTGCGAAGTCGTCTCGACCTGACCCGTCGCATGGGCGATGGCCTTGCCCATGACATCAACAACATGCTCACCGTCATGGAGGGCACGGCCGACAGCATCACCTCGCCCCAGGAGCTCGAGCAGCGGGCGGTCATCATCGAGAGCGTCCATGCAGCGGCTCGGTTGGTGAGCCGGTTCCGGAGGAACCACACGGACGCCGTGGAGGATCTCGACCTCCGGGTCGTACTGGCATCGATCCGGCGCTCCATTGCCTGCCTTGCGCCCGGTGTCTCGGTGACGGTTCGGGTTGGCGAGACGGTACCGCTGGTCGAGGTCTCCAGGACCGAGTTCGAACAGGTGATGATGAACCTGTGCCTCAACGGAGTGCACGCGATGGATTCTTCGGGACGGCTCGACCTGTCGGTCGAGCTTGTTTCGCCCGCGGTCGTGGCGGTCGAGGTTGGGGACACCGGCAGGGGAATTCCGGAGGCCGACCTGGAAAACATCTTCAAACCGTTCTTCACGACCCGCCAGGCGTCAGGCGGCACGGGGATCGGTCTGGCGAACGTCAAGCAGATCGTGGACGAGTGGGGAGGCCGGATCACGACCCGGAGCGTCCTGGGGGACGGCACCACCTTCCGCATCGAGGTGCCGTGCTCTGTCCAAGTCGAAGGGTCGAAACGGGTTTAGCGACGAAGCGTTCCCTGTGGGGTCTCCTCCAGTGCACCGCCGACCGCGTCTCGGACGGCGCGCACCACGGCCTGTTCATCGGGGTGGTCGCCTGCGAAGGCGCTGGTGTAGGCGAAGGGAACCCGACCATCGGGCATCACGACGAAGACCCCGCCCTGCTGCCAGGGATCGCCTTGCGTACGGCCCTGCCGGAAGCCGGCCTTCAGGGCCCGACGGCCGGCCTTCATGGCCTGCATGGAGAAGGTCGCGCCAGGGGTGCGCTTGAGAGATACCGCCCGGTATGCGGCCCGCTCCGTGTCGATGAGCACCGGCCCCGTGATGCCGCGGTCCTCGGCGAAGGTGCGCGCCCACCGCTCCTCGCCCGTGCTGATGAACACGAGCGTCGCACCCAGGGTTTGGAGCGCCGACTCATGGGGAAGGAGGCGAGCGACCTGCTCGCGACAGAGCAGTCAGCCGTAGTGGCGGAGGAAGGTGAATACGACCGGTCCGTCCTGCCACAGGGACCCGAGCCGAACCGGAGCTCCATCGAGGCGCGGGAGGGTCAGGGGAGCGAGTTGCTGTGCGATGCGGTCCATGGGAGGGGCCTAAGGCCCACATCGGCCGTGTCCAGCGCACGGTATCCGGCGCTGCGTTGCCGATCGGTTCTCGGGGTCGCAGCCGCTGGGCACCAACACCTGTGGGTGGCGAGCACCGCCGCCGCGGGCCAGCCCTCTGCCCATGGGAGGGTCCGAAGGGTGTGGCGCGTCGGCAGCGACACGATCTGGGGATGGTCCGTATTGTCGCTTCTCCATCGAGGGCCGGATCCGAGGCAATCTTCTTCATGGCGGCGCCGGGTCGTAGGATGCACACGACCCGCGTCGTGCCGGAGCACTCCCATGTCCACACCGGATCCCGCGTCCACTGCCATCGCCGCATTGATGCGCGCAGAGGAACTCCCGGAAGCCGCCATCGCCGCCTTCGGCCGGCATCACGCCCAGCTGGTGGCGGGGGCCACGGGCCTCATCGCCGAATCCGAACTGTCTCCGGTGGACGGGCTTCCCGACGCGAACGAGCTGGGCGAACGCCATGCTGCGATCGGACGGTCCCATCTCGACGCGGCCGTGGTCATCAAGCTCAACGGGGGCCTGGGGACCAGCATGGGCCTCTCCCGGGCCAAGTCGCTGCTCGGTGTGAAGCATGGCCAGAGCTTTCTCGAGCTCATCGCCCTGCAGGCGAGGGCGGCGTCATGTCCCCTGGTGCTCATGAACAGCTTCTCGACCCAGGCCGACTCGCTGGCGCTGCTGGATCAGCTGCCACCGTTGCCGGGGGAGCTGCCCCGAGACTTCCTCCAGCACAAGGTGCCGAAGCTCGACCAACAGACCCTTCAGCCCGTCACCTGGCCGGAGGAGCGTCTTCGCTGGTGTCCACCCGGGCATGGCGACATCTACAACGCGCTGGTGACCCGAGGCGTGCTTGCCCGGATGCGGGCGGCGGGGATCCGCGTGGCCTTCGTGTCCAATTCCGACAACCTTGGCGCCACGCTGGATCCCCGCATCCTGGGGTACTTCATCGAAGAGGAGCTTCCGTTTCTGATGGAGGTCGCCGACCGGACTCCAGCGGATCGCAAGGGCGGGCATCTCGCCCGGCAGGGGTCGCAGCTGATTCTCCGGGAGTCTGCCCAGTGCCCAGCGGGCGACCTCGATCGGTTCCAGGACGTGGAGCGGCATCGATACTTCAACACCAACAATCTCTGGATTGATCTCGTTGCGCTCGAACGGCTCCTTGAGGCGCATGGAGGTTCGCTGGCGCTGCCTCTCATCCGGAACGCCAAGACCGTGGACCCTCGAGACCGCCACTCCACGCCGGTCTACCAGCTCGAGTCGGCCATGGGTGCCGCCATCGCGCTGTTTGCTGGCGCGGGCGCGCTGCGCGTTCCCCGGACGCGTTTCTCCCCCGTGAAGACGACGGCAGACCTGCTCCGGGTCCGCTCCGACGCGACCGTCCTGACGGAGGACGGCTGCGTCGTTCCTGCGACGTCCCACACACCGCTCATCTCGCTCGACAGCCGCTTCTTCAAGGGCATTGCCGAGCTGGAGAAGCGCTTTCCGCATGGTCCCCCTTCACTTCGGGACTGCCGGTCGCTGACGGTCGAGGGAGACTGGACCTTTGGCGCGCGCGTGGTGGTCCGGGGGCATGTGGTCCTGTCCACCCGCGAACCTCGACATGTGCCCGATGGTTCCATCCTCGAGGGGTGATGGTTTCGTGCATCGATGGCTTGCAAGCCGGCTTGACGATGCCCGACCAGCCGATGGACAATCAAGCCCAAGGGTACGGTGTTCCACGTGGAACCCACCGATGGGAGTGCGGTCGTGTCTCCTGCGCTTCTCGGCCTTGGAATCACCGTCGCCAGCCACGCCCGGGCGCCAGTGGTCGCGGTGCTCGATGACCGCGAGACCGTCCGTGCAGCCATAGAGATCGATGTCGATGCCGCCATCGCGACTGCGCTGATCAAGAACCACGACGAAAAGGCGTTCGCCTCCGGCAAGCTGGACATGCGGATCGAACCGTTGCGGCAGGAAGGCGGCTGCGAGGTGCTCAAGTGGACGATTCCCCATCCATTGAAGACCGTCAGCTACACCGCACGGTCCTGCGAGTTCGAGGGCGGAATACTTGTTCGTCTCGTCGAGAGTGATGATTTTGCCCAGTACGACAGCGAATGGCGGGTCGAGCCGGCCGGCGAGGGCCGGTCCCGGCTCATCGTGCATCTCCGAAGCATTCCTGCCTTTCCGATCCCCGGGGTGGTGGTCCGGGCGCAGGTGAAGGCATCGCTCACGCGGTCACTGTCGAACATCAAGGCCAGCCTCGAGGCGGGCCCGAGACACTGAGCCCCGTCCTCAATCCATGCAGTACAGCGTCAATGTCCAGCTGTTGAGCGTCCCGTTGTCGAAGATGGCCCGGTCTTCGATCTCGAGACTCCAGGTCCCATTGCCCGGCTCGTTCGTGAAGACGTACAAGGAGTCGACCGGGGTGAGCGAGCCGCCTGTCGTGGCGTAGGTGCCCACGAGATCGTCCGTGCTCCCCCCGCTGCGGTCGTGGAGCGTCGCGCTGACGACGGATGCGCTGCGGAGCTCCACGGCAAGGTCGCCCTGGTAGCTGTGGCTGATGTCGACGATGACCTCGACCGACTGCACGGTGCCGCACCCGCTGACATCGGCGGGGCTGCTGACGGTTGCATTGTCGCCAATGGGCAGCCCACCGACGCCGCTGGTGACGATGATCGCTCCACCGTCCTCGCCGTCGCAGTCGCTGTCGATTCCGTCGAAGGGCGTCTCTGCGGTGCCCGGAGCGCGTGTGGGATCCGCATCATCGCAGTCGCCTTCGCAGGTCGAGACGCCATCTCCGTCCCCATCGTCCTGCTGCAGGGCGAGGCTCGCGTCATCACAGTCCGTTCCTGCGACGATGGGAGGGACCGCGGCGGCGTCTCCCCATCCATCTCCATCCCCGTCCCGCATGCAGGCCAGCTCGCTGTCCCGCTCCGCAGCGCCTGGATGGGTCGTGGGGTCGTCGTCGTCGCAGTCGCCGCTGCAATCGTCGAAGCCGTCTCCGTCCTCGTCCAGACAGTCCGGCCCTCCGCTGTCCGAGCCGCTCCTGTCTTCCTGATCCGGAACCGCGTCCGGGGAGGCGGAGTCCGTGGCGTACGGTGCGAGTCCGAGCCCACAGCTCGCCAGCAGCGGCAGCGCGAAGAAGATGGGGGTTCGAGCGGGCATGGGCAGGGGCACCTTCAGTTGTGCACTCTACTGTGTTTTGGCATCGACGGCGCTGCGCAGCCAGGCCGCGCGCCGGGCCACTGCCGCCTCGGGTGCAGTGGGGTCCACCTGCAGTGTCCATGGCTCCGAGGGGACGGCAGCGAGGGTCGCGGACTGGGTCCGGAGCGCACCTCTCCGGGCCAGTGTGAGCGCGACGGTGGTCCCGGGACGCACCGCGGCCCAGATTCCATCGGGTCCGTCTGGCGGAATGCGCCAGCCGTCGATCGCGATCAACTCGTCGGCGACCTGGATGCCCGCATCGTGGGCGGGTGTGCCCCGCTTGACGCTGGATACGACGTGCCGGCCTGCCTCGATGGACAGCTCTGCTCCGAGCCAGCCCGGGGGCGGGTCCTCGGGTTCTGCGGGTCCCTCGTCTTCCGTTTCTTCCGTCTTGGTGTCGGGGTCCGCAAAGCGCAGCCCGAAGCAGGTCAGGGCAGGCCCGTAGTCCAGCTCTTCGGTGGAGCGGAGCCACGCGTCGAGCTCCGGTCGGAGGGACACGCCCGCCACCTCTGCAATGAGCGCCTCGAACTCGTCGGGCGCATAGCCCCGCTCTCCGGCATGGCGCGCGTAGGCCTGTCGCATCACATCGTCGAGGGAGCGTGCGCCCCGGGTCTCACAGCGGATGCGCGCATCGAGAAGCCACCCGACAAGCATTCCCTTGGAGTAGTAGGAGATCGCGGTGTTGACGGTATTCTCGTCTTTTCGGTAGTGCTTG
>JAYYRS010000533.1:0-5911 GCA_036126975.1 Myxococcota bacterium | reverse complement strand
ATGCAACGGACATCGCGGCCGCGGTGGCCGCCCAGCTGCTGTTCCAGCGCCAGTGGGACGCGACGAGGGAAGCGGCCAGGGAACGCGGCATCCAGATCATCGGCGACGTACCCATCTTCGTGGCGACCGGCAGCGTGGATGTCTGGGCACGACGGGAGCTCTTTCGCGGGACCACGGAGAAGGACCGCTGGCTGCCCGATCCGGTCACGGGCGTACCTCCTGACTACTTCTCGCCGCGCGGGCAGCGGTGGGGCAATCCACACTACGCGTGGCCGGTCCATTCCGCCTCCGGCTTCCAATGGTGGGTCGCACGCTTCCGCCGCGCGTTGCGTCTCGCCGACATCGTCCGGGTCGACCATTTTCGTGGATTCAGCGCCGCATGGGAGGTTCCGGCGGCGCAGCAGGACGCGAGAACCGGCGCCTGGGGCCCCGCTCCCGGCGAAGCACTCTTCGCGGCCGTCCGTTCGGCACTGGGGGAGCTGCCCTTGATCGCCGAGGACCTTGGCGAAATCACCCCCGATGTAGAAGCCCTTCGCGACCGCCTCGGCCTGCCCGGGATGAAGATCCTCCAGCTCGGCTTCGGCGCCGGTCCCGACCATCCATTCCTTCCGCACACCTGGCATCACACGAACTGGGCCGCCTACACCGGCACGCACGACAACGACACGGCCTGCGGCTGGTACGCCTCTGCGGGCGAACATGCGCGGCATCGCTACCGTACCTATGTCGGCCGGAGCGGCGACGAGCCCGGATGGGACCTCGTGCGCCTCGCGTGGGCCAGCGTGGCACGCTTTGCGGTCGCCCCGCTTCAGGACATTCTCGGGCTCGGTTCGCCAGCGCGCATGAACACCCCCGGGACGGTGGGGGGAAACTGGACATGGCGGGCCGAGGCATTTCCCAGCAACGCCGCGACGCGCCTGCGAATCCTCTCCGAGACCTATGGACGCCTGCCGCGCTCCGCCCAGGATGATAGGCCTCCGGCATGCTGAAACGCATCGTCAACCTACCCTTCCGTGTGCTGGGCAAGGCCGCTCGCGCGGTCCAGGACCGCGAAGAACAAGCCCGCGCGGCCCGCTACGGCACGGGGAGCGAGACCGCGCCGCGCGCCGGCGACGACAACATCCCCGAGCTGGACGTGCCTGCCGACTTCGAGGCTGGCGCGCTCGGCGTCCGTGCGGCCGACCTGCGGTCCCGCCTCGCACGCGGCCAGAAGGTCGAGTTCGTCGACGTCCGCCGAAACCCTGGCAGCGACCTGCCGGAGGGTACCGAACACGTTCCGCTCGCCACGCTCGGCATCCAGCTCGCCGAGCTGCCTCCTGCCGGGCAGCCCATCATCGTCGTTGCAGATGACGAAGACACCGCCATCCGCACCGCCCGCTTCCTTCGCTTCCGCGGTATCGAAGACGCCGACTACCTCGTCGGTGGCGGTGAAGCTTGGAGCCAGAGCGCTCGCTGATCCCGAGGGTCAGGGCCCGCGCGATAGGCTCCCGCTCTCCCCCCTCTCCGGCCCCGGATCGCAGATGAAGACCCTGCGCCCACTCGCACTGCCGGCCATGGTCGCCCTACCCTCGCTGCTGGCCTGCTCGGCTGTCGATTGCGGGCGCGCCGCGAACAAGGTCGTTCCCAGCGTCCGCGAGATCGACCCGGAGTACAACACAGAGGCCGTGGACTGCGAACCGGAATTTAAGATGGCAGCACCCCGGGGCTGTACGCAGGGCACGATCACCTGCGGCGATGAGGTCGAAGGCAGCAACGCTCCGGGTCGCTTCAAGTTCGACGACGATTTCTACCAGCACATGCAGTGCACGCCCGAGCGCAACCACTACGACGAAGCCCCCGAAGCCGTGTACCGCTTGCACATCCCTGCCGATGTCATGGCGACCGTGACGCTCATCAGCGATTGCGGCGAGCTTGATGTGGCGAGCTACCGCTGGGAAGAGGACGACCGCTGTCCCAATGTCAAGCATCCACGGGCGCAGTGCGAGATGGACACCAGCGAGCGCGGTGGCAACATCACGATCAGCACCGTGAATGTTCCGGAGAACCATCTCCTCATCGTCGACGGCCAGAAGGGCGAGACCGGGAACTTCCGGTTGAAGGTCGACTGCCGAACCTACCGGTGAGCGACCGGGCCCGTGCGTGGGTCTGGCGGGCGGTGCAACTCGCCGCGAGTGCACTGGTGCTTGTTCTTCTTTCGCGGGACGTCGACGCCAGTGCACTGCGCGGAATCCGGGGTCGACTCGCACCGGGATGGTTGATCGTCGCACTGCTGATCAAGACCTTCACGCTGTACCTCCACGAGCAACGCCTCTGGCTCGCCTTCAATCCACCCCGACCACCGCTCAGGCGGGTGCTGGGCATCGGTTTTGCTGCGGGGGTACTCAACCTGGTCTTGCCCGGACGGGCCGGCGACATCGCCAGCGTGGCGATGCTGCGCAGGGAGACCGGCGTCACGGTCGGCGCCGCAACTGCAGCCGTCGGAGTCGCGAGCTTCCTCGAGGCGGCTGTTTTCGGGAGTCTGCTGCTCGGGGTGCTCGGGCTGGGTGCGCGCCGCTGGCAGGAGGTCCTTGGCGCCGAGGCCCACGGGCTCGCCCTGCAATGGGTGACCATCGGTACGCTCGGGGGCGTGGCCGCGGCCGTAGCGGCCACGGTCATCAGCCGGCGGTTGCGTCCCGCAGACGCACCCACGAACACCGGACCCGCACCGGTGGAGATTCTCCGAGAGACTCTCCGTCAGGCCGGCAGCAACTTCTCGACGCCGGCAGCGATGGCCAGCAACGTGGGACTGGCCATCGTCCAGGTGGTCGGCATGGTGGCGGCATTCGCGCTCGCGTTTCCCGCTGTCGGGATCGAAATCCCTCTCCCCATGCTTGCGGCCGCAGGCGTATTGGCGGTCTCGTCGGTCGCGAGCATCGTGCTGCCTCCCAGCTTCGGCGCGTCTCCCGCCACAGCGAGCGTGGCCGTTCTCACCGTCTTCGGGGTCACGCAAGGTGACGCACTCGCCTATGCCGCGGCGTGGTGGGTGATTTCGCAGCTGCCCGCGACCTTCATTGGGCTGCCGTGCCTCTGGGGCAGAGACTGGAGACCGGGGCAGACCGGCTCCCAAAGCACGACCACCCCGCCGGCGGGAACCGACGGGGTGGGGTGACCACAACGCGTGTCTACGGGTTCGGGTCGATCCGGGCAGTGGTGCCGTCGGGGAGCTGTGCGACGAGGAAGACGTTGCCGTCTGCGTCGTTGGTCGCGTACAGGTTCACGTATGCACCCTCGGGCACGTCCCCTGTGTTGAAGACCAGCTCGGGCACGCCATCGGCCGGCGCCACATCGAATCCGAGGTTGTACGTGCCCGCCGGCAACTGCGTCACCACGTCGTAGGCGCCGTAGGCGTAGTCTTCGATGATCGTCGCGGGCTCGCCCGTCACTTCCCAGATCTTCACGTTCGGCACGCCGGGCGCTGCATGGATGACACGCAGCTTGAAGTTGCCCGCTTCGATGTCGGAATCGTCATCGATGAGGACGATCGGCTCGAGGTTGGCGGCATCGTCTGCGTCCAGCGTCCCGATGGCGGTCGCCGTCACCTTCGCCCCTGCAGGGAGCTCCGCCCCGGGCAGGGAGATGGGCGAGCCCTCCGGGCCGTTGCCGAAGACGTTCACGTCGAAGTCGTAGGTGCCCGCGGGCACCTCGATGTAGGGCGTGCCGGTGGGGAACTCCAGCGCGGCCTCGTTGATGGGGTCGGCGCCGCCGTTCACGTAGATGCCGACTCCGGGGGTGTCCGGGGACAGGTGGGTCACGCGGATGAACGCAGACTCGGTCGGGTCGGTGCCGGTGTCGGTGTCGGTGTCGGTGTCGGTGTCCGACGAAGTGTCGGTGTCGGTGTCGGTGTCGGTGTCGGTGTCGGCGTCCGCGTTCGCGGTGTCGTCGTCCTTGTCGCCACAGGCGACCAGGAGACCGAAGGCGGGCAGCAAGGCAATGAGTCGTGGGTTGAGCATGTGTTCCTCCAATGCACCCGAGCTGACATGCAACGGGTTTGCACACGCTTGCTACCCGGACATGCGCCCCATCTGCAAATGGTTTCCCAAAAATATGTGCAAACCTGTTGCATCCCGCAAGCCACAGCCACTTCGGATCACCACGGTCGATGCGCTGCACGAACCTGCGACATCGACGCTTTGGACGCAGCGCCCCCGGCGCTCCTGCGCTCGCCATCCAACCGACGGCTGCAGGCTCCGTTCTGGCTCGGGGTCGCTGCCCGGTCCCCATCGGCGATGCAGCGGGGCATCGAGAGGCTCACGACCCTGCCGACTCCGTGTCCGAAATCCCTGTGGTTGCGTCGACCGGCCGCCAGGCCGCCCACATCACGAGCGCGATGGCCATGCAGGCAAACAGCACGCTCCCTTCGAGGCGCGTCCGGCCGCAGTCTCCCCCATCCACGCCCAACCAGAATCCCGGATGGACTCCGAGCATCACCCACCCCGCGGCCACTGGACCGAGCCCGAGCCCCCGCCGTCTGCAAAGAAGGGTCGCCACGAACACACCGATGCCCGTCACGCCCGCAAGCGCCCAGCCGACGAGTTCATTGCGGGCCCCGAGCGCATCCGTATCCGCACCGCCACAGGTCGATGCGGCTGCCGCTGCAGACCACAACGCACAGGCAATGACCAGGGTCATGCGGGGGCTCACGTCTCGTCCGGGCCTGCCTCACCCTGGACGGCCCGCTCCAAGCCGGAGGCCACCATCCCTTCCCATCGCTCCAGCGCGGCCGCAAGCGCAGGCCCGAGGGCAGGCTGCATGGGGAGCCGTGCCATCGCTCCGCCGAATCGACCGGCCGCGTCTCGGAAGACCCCCAGTGACGAACGACCAGACGCGGGCGCTCCGGAATCCTCTGCCGCTTCCCAGGCGGCATCCAGGTGTTTCGCGGCGTCTCTCAGTGCAGCCGCCAGGGGTGCCGTCACGTGACCGAGCTGTCCTGTCTCCTGCCCGGCTGCGACGCCCTTCCGCACGGCCGCGCGGACACCGCGGGCTCCCTTCTCCAGGCCGCCAGACACGATCACGTGGGCGGGCTCGGGGAGAGGCTCGAGCGCCTCGGCGAGCCGTGCAAACGCCGCGTCCGAGAGCGCGGCGACCGCGCTCACCTCCGGTGCCTGCGAGGCCGTGAAGCCCGCACCCACACCGCCCGCGGGAGCGGATGCAGTGGCGGCGCCCCGAAGGCGCCGGGCAACGCGGCGGAGTCGATCCCGGATCATGGGAGAAGCTAACCACGAAGGCGGACGAGGCGCCGAGCGGAGTCTGCCACCCGGTTGCGCAAGCCGCCCGCGTGCAGGGCGCGCAGAAGCGGCGTGGTCCATGCCCGAGGTTCTGCCGCCGCGGGAACCCACACGACGCGGACCATACCCGCCGCGGACCGCGCCCACGCGGAGAGGGCTGCCGCGGCCGCCGCGCGAAGCGGTGCGACCGGGTCACTGCTCCGCCCCGACTCCTCGACCGCGATCACGTGGGGCGTGCTCGGAGGCAGTGCGTCGACGAGCGCCTGCACGCCCACCAATCGTCCTCCCACCTCCCCCGCCGTCCGAGGCGCGTGGCCGTGCCCCTCCGCATGGACCACACCCGCGACACCGCCAAATCGGTCGATGGCGACGGCCAGCACCACCCGCAGCTGATCCGGGTCGGAAGACGCCAGGGTGAGGGAGACCACATCGCGCGACGCGACCTCCCCGAGCGCGACGTGATCGGAACCGCAAGCGATGACCGACCGACCGGTCTGGCATGCCGCCGCCACCACGGCGGCCCCGAGCGGCGCGTCCGCACCCGTGACGATCAGCGCACCCCGCGTACCATCGGCGGCAGTTTCGTCGGCCTTCAAGCGAACTCCGCTTCCACCTCCGCAGGTTACGACGAACCGCTCGCGGAGGTC
>JAYYRS010000532.1:0-6446 GCA_036126975.1 Myxococcota bacterium | reverse complement strand
GGTCCAGCCAGGACTCCGGAGACGCGCCCCGCGACACCGGCAGCGGAATCGACTGCGCAGCGCAGTCGATGGCCTCGTCCCGTGTCTTCGTCCAGGACACCAACGGCCACGCGCTGCGGGCGTCCGGCATCGCCGCTTCATACAGCGTCGACGGTGGAGAATTCGTCGCCTGCGAGCCGTACCCGGACATGCCCGACTACATCTGCGGGCGCGATGAAACCGGCGCCTTCGTCGTGCGGGCCGAGGCAGACGAGCACGCGACCCAGGAGGTCGAATTCCTCGTCGAGCTCGACGAGCTGGGATGCAACGTCGTGACGCACCTCATCGAGATCCAGCTCGAGCCGGTCGTCTCTTCGGAAGGCCGGTAGTCGGTCCACTGGCCGCCCGGCGACCGGACGCGGGACGCGATAGCCGCTGCGCATGCGAATCCTCGTCCTCGCCTCCCTGCTCCTGCTGCTCGTGGCGCCCGGCTGCGACCGGGCCGTCGGCACCGATGCGCCGCCGAACGGGTGGGCGAACACCGCACCCACGGTCGTCGCGCGGGTGGTCGAGCGCGACGCGCACCAGCTCCTCGAGGTCCAACAGGGCGCGCTGCTCGCCTGGGTGAAGGTCCCGCGCGTCGGCGCGGTGGTCGGGGACCACGTGCTCCTCGGACAAGGCAGCCCTCGCTACAACGTCGCGATCCCCGAGATCGGAGAGACGGTCGAGCTGGTGGTCGACATCTCCCGCGTCCGGGTCGTCGACGAGGACACCGCACGACGCACCGTTGCAGCGGCCGTTCCCGAGGCTGCGGTCCCGATCTCGCAGGTCTATGCAGAGATCGCGGCGCGGGTCGACCAGCCCATCGTGGTCCACGGGACGGTCGTCAAGGCGACCGGCGCGGTGGGCGCCATCTGGGTCCACCTGCAGGACGGCACCGGCGACGCCGCGAGCGGGACGAACGACATCACCGTGAAGACCCAGGCGGAGGTGGTCCCGGGCCAACGGGTGGCCTTCCGCGGCGTGCTCCGCAGGGATGTGGACCTGGGGTTCGGGTACCACTACGAGGCACTGGTCGAGGACGGCGTCCTGCTGCCCTGAGTGACGAACGCTCCGTCCGCTGGAGGTGGACCCGGAAACGCGCAAGAACCGGCCGCGACCGGGCCCACGGGCCGTGCCCTGTGGCACCCGGACGACTGGACCCCTAAATCCGCTCTGCCCCTGTCTTTTGGGCAGCTGCGGTCGGCATCGCGGGGCTGGATCGCGACGGGCGGTTTTACCGCGACAGACCCCATCCACTACGTTCTCGGGGCAAGGCCACTCCCAGACAGAGGTACCCCCATGCCCCGTTCTTCGTCCCCCTCCCTGCTCCGCCTGCTCACGGCCGGCGGGGTCCTGCTCTCGCTGTCCTCCTGCCAGAGCGCGTCCGTCACGCCGGTGCACGCTGAGGAGGCCGCCGCGTCCACCAAGGATGCCGACCCCACCGCGAAGGACGCCGCCACGCGGACCCGGCCGCGCAGCAACGAGGACTGGTGGCCGGAGAAGGTCGACCTCTCTCCGCTCCGCAAGAACATGCAGGCCAATCCCTATGGCGCCGACTTCGACTACCCCACCGAGTTCGCAAAGATCGACCTGGCGGACGTGAAGGCGGACCTCGCGGCGGTCCTCACCGACTCGAAGGACTGGTGGCCCGCCGACTACGGCACCTATGGTCCCTTCTTCATCCGGCTCGCCTGGCACAGCGCTGGCACCGACCGGGTGTCCGACGGGCGGGGCGGCTCCGACGGCGGACAGATGCGGTTCGAGCCGCTCAACAGCTGGCCGGACAACGCCAACCTCGACAAGGCACGCCGGCTCCTCTGGCCCGTGAAGCAGAAGTACGGAAACAGCATCTCGTGGGCCGACCTGATGATCCTCGTCGGCAACGTGGCGATGGAGGAAGCCGGCTTCGAGACCCTCGGCTTCGCGGCCGGCCGTGTCGACGACTGGGAGCCGGAGCTCGTCTACTGGGGACCGGAGAACGAGTTCCTCGCTGACGAGCGGTACCACGGAGACCGCGAGCTGAGCCAGCCCCTGGCCGCCGTCCAGATGGGGTTGATCTACGTGAATCCGCAGGGCCCGAACGGCAACTCTGATCCGGTCGCCGCCGCCCACGACATCCGTGAGACCTTCGCGCGGATGGCCATGAACGACGTGGAGACCACCGCGCTGATCGCCGGCGGCCACACCTTCGGCAAGACCCACGGCGCCCACCCGCCCGAAGACTGTGTCGGCGTGGAGCCCGCGGGCGCCAGCATCGAGGCCCAGGGCATCGGCTGGAAGAACACCTGCGGTACGGGCAAGGGCATCGACACCACCACCAGCGGCCTGGAAGGCGCCTGGACATCGGTTCCCAACAAGTGGACCCACCAGTACCTGGCGAACGTCTTCAACTTCGAGTGGGAGAAGACCCAGAGCCCCGGCGGGGCGACGCAGTGGGTGCCCAAGGACGGTGCCGGCGCCAACCTCGTCCCCGACGCCCACGACCCGGCCAAGCGCCACGCACCGATGATGCTGACCACGGACCTGTCTCTCCGGGAGGATCCCGCGTACGCCAAGATCTCCCAGCGGTTCATGGAGAACCCCAAGGAGTTCGAGGCGGAGTTCGCCAAGGCGTGGTTCAAGCTCACGCATCGCGACCTCGGGCCGAAGGGGCGCTACCTGGGTCCCGAGGTGCCCGAGGAGGACTTCATCTGGCAGGACCCGATTCCTGCCGTCGACTTCGACCTCATCGAGGCCGCCGACGTCGCGAAGCTCAAGGAGAGCATCGCCGACACCGGGCTGAGTACGTCCGCCCTGGTGCGGGCCGCCTGGGCCTCGGCCTCGACCTACCGCGGGTCGGACATGCGGGGCGGGGCCAACGGCGCCCGCATCCGCCTGGCGCCGCAGGCAGACTGGGCGGTCAATGATCCCGCCGCGCTCGGCGAGACCCTCGAGGCCCTCGAGAAGGTCCGGAAGAAGTTCAACAAGAAGGCCAAGGGCGGCAAGAAGGTCTCGCTCGCAGACGTCATCGTGCTGGCCGGTGCGGTGGGCGTCGAGCAGGCGGCCTCGGCGGCCGGGGGCTCGGCCAGCGTGGCCTTCGCGCCCGGACGCAACGATGCCACCGCCGAACAGACCGACGTCACGAGCTTCGGCTACCTCGAACCGCAGGCGGACGGATTCCGCAACTACTACGTCGAGGGAAGCCACCTGCGGCCGTCCGACGCGTTGATCGACAAGGCAGCCCTGCTTGGCCTCGACCCTGTCGAGATGACCGCGCTGGTTGGCGGGCTCCGCGTCATGGGTGCCAACACCGGTGGTTCCACCCACGGCGTGTTCACCGACCGACCCGGAACGCTCAGCAACGACTTCTTCGTCAACCTCCTCGACCACTCCACGAGCTGGTCGGCCAAGGGCGATGGCACCTTCGAGGGCAAGGGTCCCGACGGTGAACTTCGCTGGACCGCGACCGAGGTCGACCTGGTGTTCGGCTCGAACAGCGAGCTCCGCGCGATCTGCGAGGTCTATGCCTACGACGCGGCCAAGTTCCACGCAGACTTCGCCCGCGCATGGACCAAGGTGATGCAGGCCGACCGACTCGACCTGCAGCGCTGAGCGCCGTCTCAGAAGGGCTTCTGCCCGCCGCGGTGGTCCACCGGTCGCCGCGGCGGGCCGTCCTCGTGTCCGCCCCCGGCCTCCCGAGGTCGGTGGGTGCGCCATTGTCGGACCGTCGCGGGCCTGGACCCCCCCCACAATTCGGCTATCGTTGACCGAGAGTCGGAGTCGCGAGATGCACCGCCGGATGTTGTTCGTCGCCACCTTGGCCAGCACTGGCTGCGGCGTGGACTACGGCCTGGGCGATGTGGAGTTCGGCACCGGCGGCGGCAAGGACGCCGGGGAGACGCCCGAGAGCTCCGCCATCCTCGAGTCCCAGAGCTGCGCAGATGCCGTGCTTGCGGACGAGGTCCTCGTCGACGAGACCTGCGAACACGAAGAGGTGACCGGCACGCTCGACGCCATGGTCGAGTGGTCGATCCGGGAGTTCAACGCCTACGGCATCTACAACCAGGTGGTGATGGCGCCCGTGGTCGGGCAGCTGGACGACGAC
The DNA here is from genome assembly GCA_036126975.1 of Myxococcota bacterium. Lineage (GTDB taxonomy): Bacteria > Myxococcota_A > UBA796 > UBA796 > UBA2385 > JAYYRS01. The sequence continues at coordinate 2,341 of JAYYRS010000532.1, read as the reverse complement.
AACGCCGACGGGATCGTTGACGTACACGACATCCCCGACATCGTGGTGATCGCCGACGACGAGGGAGAGTACAGCCACAAGAAGGGGGTCCTGCGGATCATCCCGGGCGACGGCAACCGCAGCGGCGCGGCGATGCTCCGGGCCGACTACGTCACCGATTCGTCCGCCTACCAGGTGTACCCGTACCGCTACTCCAACGTGGCGCTGGGCGACATCGACAGCGACGGCCAGCCCGAGATCGTCTTCATCGCCCAGGTGCTGGAGGACAGCAGTCCGGACACCGGGGAGATCATCCTCGACACGGGCCCGCCCGATACGGCGCCCCCCAGCGAACCCGGAGACTCCGGCGGTGCCGGGGACACCGGCGAGGAGGCCTTCCCGATCGACCCGGTGCTGCCAGATCCGGAGACGCCGGACGGCAGCAGCATCTGCCAGGTGGTCGCCATCGACCCCTCGGGTGCGGTGGAATGGATCGCGCACGACCTCCTCCTGACCTGCGGGGGCCACGCACCCGCCCTGGGCGATCTCGAGGGGGACGGAGCGGTCGAGGTGATCGTCGGCGATGCCGCGATCAGCGGCTCGGACGGCGCGCTGCTGTGGGAGGGCGGCGCGGGCAAGGGCGCCTACGCGACCCATCCGGAGGTGGGCTACCACACCGTCATCAGCGACCTCGACGGCGATGGCCTGCAGGAGGTGCTCACCGGGCGCACCCTCTACTCGGCCACGGGCGACGTCCTGTGCGGCTTCACCGACCCGGAACGCGACGGCTTCGCGGCCGTCGCAGACCTCGACCTCGACGGGGTGGGCGAGGTCGTGAGCATCGGCGGGGGGATCGGCCGCATCATCGAGATGGACTGCTCGGTCGTCACCACCTTCAGCCTCGCGGGCGGCGGGAACGGCGGCCCGCCCACCATCGCGGACTACGACACCGACGGCGTCCCCGAGATCGGGGTCGCCGAGGCCGAGACCTACACCGTCTACGAGGCCGACGGCACCGTGTCCTGGTCCACCCGCGTGGATGACGCCTCGTCCCACGTCACGGGGTCCGTGGTCTTCGACTTCGAGGGAGATGGCCGGCCCGAGGTCGTCTATGCAGACGAGACGCGGCTGTGGGTCTTTGACGGGCTGACCGGCGCGGTCCGGCTCGAGGACACCAACCACGCCTCCCGGACCCTCCACGAGTTCCCGACCGTCGCCGACGTCGACGGCGACGGGCAGACCGAGATCATCGTCCCCTGCGGCGGCGGGCATGCCGGCGAGAACCAGAACGGCCTGTATGTCCTTGGCAGCGAGACGGGCGCCTGGGTGGGCAGCCGGCAGGTCTGGAACCAGCACGCCTACAGCATCACCAACGTGGAGGACGACCTCACCATTCCGTCGAGGCCCGCCTCGAACTGGCCAACGTACAACAACTTCCGCAGCGGCGACCTGATGCCGACCAGCGCCGGGGGCGCGTCCGATGGGGTTCCCCTCGGCAAGGTCTGCCTGGACGAGTGCGAGTTCGGTCGGGTCGTCGTGCACATCCGCCTGGGCAACAGCGGCGCGGCCGGCATGCGATACGGCGTCCCCATCTCGCTGTATGCCGAGGACATCGCGGGGTACCGGACCTTCATCGAAACCGTCTGGGTCCCCGAAGTGGTCGACCCCGGACTGACCAGCCCGACCCTCCGGGTCGAGATCGACCAGGGATGGATCGAAGGCCAGCACCTTGTCGTCGTCGCCGACGACCAGGCCGGCGTCGGCTGGGTGCCGGAGTGCGATGAAGACAACAACGAGCTCCGGTTCGACCTGGAAGAGGTCAGCTGCGGCGGCTGAGCGGACCGGGGAACCCGTCCGATGGAGACGATCGCGGTCGGGCCGCTACCAGATCCGGCCGGCGAGCTCCTCCCAGCTCTCCTCGCCGAGCAGCTCGATCATGTCCCGGGTGACCGACTCCTCGATCTTCTGCCGGCGCTCCAGGACCTCGCGGCTGTCCAGGTCTCCGGCGGCGCTGGCCCGGTCGATCTCGAACCAGTTCGTATTGGCGGTCTCCAGACGCTGGAGGATCCGCTCCTGCACGTCATCCGACAGGTTCGCGTCCTCTCCGTACATCTCGATGGCCGCCGAGGCGTGTTCGATGAACTGGGATTCATCGTCGTACGACGCGTCCTCCTGCCGGGCCTGCATGTAGGCGTCGAGGTAGCGATCGAGGGCCTTCCGCGCGATGGGGTCGTCCAGCCCGAGAACCGCTTCGGGATCGACATCGTCCGGCCCAGCCGCCGCGCGGGGCGGTGACGACCCGCGACGGAACATGCGGTCCGTCCGGGGAGGCTGGCCCTGCGGGCCCGGTCCGGCACCGGTC
>JAYYRS010000531.1:0-5028 GCA_036126975.1 Myxococcota bacterium | reverse complement strand
GTCCTGGTCGCCCACGAACCAGCTCGGCTTCGTGATCTTCACCCAGGGGACGTACATCGCACCGAAGCCCTTCTCGGAGTTCGGGATCTCCATCGCGCCGTCGGACACGATGGGTCCGTCGAGGATGGCGAACCGGTCCTTCCGGGTCTCGCAGTGCTCGAGCATCTCCCGCTGCTGGGTCGGGGACATCCCGGGGGCGCACATCAGCGCCATGTCGTCGACGTCATCGAAGGCGTAGAGGCCGAGTTTGTCCGCCTGGTTCTCCCGGATCGAGAGGTCCATGTCCTGGACCCCCATCAGGTAGACGTAGGACTTGCCCCCGCCGTTGTCGTAGAAACCATTCACGGACGCCACGAAGTTGAAGACCGACGGCTGACTCAGGAACCCACGGAACCGCTTCTTGAGCGCCTCGTCCTTGCCGAGCGCCTCGAACACGGCATCCGCCGCGTCGTCGGGGTCTTCGATGTCCATGCCGACCAGGTCCTCGACCGGCTCGGTCGCGAGCAGGTACTCCGCGAAGTAGCTCTGCAGCCAGCGGAAGAACTCCGCCTTGTTGGAGACCGCCATGGGTGGGACGGAGTACTCGCTGCGGAGGGCCGTACCCTCTGCGCCCTGGAAATCGAATCCGTAGACGGCGAGCACGTCGGCGGCGGTCTTGGCCTCCACCGTCTCCAAGGAGAAGGTCTCATCCAGCGTGTTGAGGAGCTCTTCGACCAGCTGGTCATTGTCCGTGACGACCTTGCCCTTGACGTCCATCACCACGTCGGCGACTTCGACGGACTTCGCGTCCAGCGAGATCTTGACCCGGCCCTTCGAGCCGGACTCGAACTTCGGTGCCTTGGCGCCCGACTTGGCCGCGCCGTGGAGGTTGAGGTACGCCTTCACGTCCTTGACCTGGCCACGCTTCAGCCGAAACGCCTGGGTGAGCGCCGATGCTGCTGCGCCCGCGTCGCCCTTGATGGCGCCCTGGGTGTCCACCAGCTGCGGGAGGACCTTTCCGCGAAGCTGCCGTGCGCCGTCCGACCCTGTGATGGCCACGGCGTCCGCCGCTGGCGCGTATTCAAAAAGTCCGATGAAGCCAGGGATGCTGGTGGCGACCGAAGCGATCGGCTTGGGGCCGCTGTCGACTTCGCGGATGTATACGCCTGGGGTGTGGTATTCCATTCGCTTCCTCAGTCCTCGTTGTCGGCCCCGTCGGCATTCCGGTTAAGGAAGTGGCCAGCGGGGCCCGGGTTTTTGCGCGGAGTGGGGGCGGGCGCTCCGGACCGGATTCGACCGGAAGGAGTGGTCCGCCTGTCGTTGTCATCTCGGCCGCCGGCCGCGTCGAGCCGCGGCAGGTTGACCGAAGTGCCGCCAGAGCTTGCGACAAGAGGACCGTCGAGCGCAACCCGCGCCCGATACGTGAGGAAGGGGCGGTACGGCGCCTCGTGCAGACTGAACAGGTTGATCGCGTCACCCACGGTCAAGTCGTCGACCATGGCGATCGACACCTTCTCCATCACGAGCCCATCCTGATCGACCGGCGCGGCCGGATCGTAGGGGCGGCCCAGACTGTCGACCTCACGACCGTCCGGGAGCAGGAACTTTCGCGGCCGATAGATCAGGTGCGTCGCCTCGTTGAGGCGAAGGAGCAACCAACCTGTCAGCCGCTCCGCGTCGGAGCGGAACTTGCTGTGCACCCCGAGGAGGTAGAAGAGGTCCAGGAGCAGCGGGGGCCGGTGGTAGAAGACCTCCCCCCCGTCCTCCGGCGTGGCGCCCACGAACACCGGCGCCTGTCGATACCGGCGCTGGTTCTGGAGATTCGGGTTGTGCGCGAGCCGGTACATGTAGACGTAGACGACTTCTTCGCGGTCCTTCGGGACGAACTTGAGGTCCTCTTCGAGACGCGGAGGCTGCTCGGCGATGTCGTACCCGTCCAGGATGAATCGATGCAGCGACTCGGTGACTTCGCCAATGATGTTCCGACCGCTCATGGGCCCCCGATGCATGGCGAGCTCGGACGTGCTCATGACGCCTCCTGTCCCGCGCCACCATCCAGCCAGGCATCGGCCGATGGTCGGGGGCGAGGAGCCGCGCGCATGCGGGCTTCGGAAGGCTTGGGAAACGGCAGGCGCGGCTCCGTCCGGCGCCGGGTGGCCTCCGTGAACGACACGCGCTCCCGGGCCTCGGGCCGCGCCCGATCGCCCGCGGACCGTCGAGCGAAGTACCCGGCCTCCAAGGCATAGGGATGGCGCACGAGCCGGATCAGCTTGGGAGCGTAGGCCCCGGGTTCCCGTGTGTTGTGGGTGGGCCGGACGTTGCGGGCTCGTGGCTCCTTGTGGGCGGCGATCTCGACGGCCCGGACACACCGCTCCCGATCCCACCCCAGCGCTCGATCCGCGGCCGTGGGGAGCGCGTGGAGCGGCTCTCCAGGGATGGGGCGGTAGAGGCGGGCGCGGGGGTCGGCCAATCAGACTCCGGGCCAGCCACCGTAGGGGCCGGCAACAGGAGCGGTCAAGGAAGGCGCAGCCCCTGCCACTCCACCGTAGCGCCACTCCGTCCGGCCGGACCCCACCCTGCAACCGCACTGCAACCCGCCACCGTGGCGACAACGTCCTCCCCGTCGATGCAATCGCCGTGAAACCAGTGCAAGGACCCCGCCCGGCCGTGCATGGTAGCCTGCGCCATGCGCTCGACCAGCAAGAACCCTGCGGCCACCCACCGTCGCGCCTCATCGGTGAAGTCCGGTGGTTCCCGCGGCGCCCCGGTCGGCGCCGACGGGGCAAAGCTGCGGCGCATGTCCAGCACGCTGGGCAACGACGCCATCGCGGACAAGCTCGGCGGTGCAGCGCAGGTCCGCGACGACCTGCTCGCACGAATCCTCGAGCGGCTGGAAACCATCAGCCACGTCCAGGGGGCCGAGCGGGACGCGATCAGGAACCAGCGCGAGTGGTTCCGTGAAGTCGCGAAGGGCGACCCGGGCTACCACAGCCCGGACACGGGCCGATGGCACGAATCCGCGCGCCTCTACATGGAGGCCGCCAAGGCCCTGGGGCGCGGGCAGCTGGGACGGGGCGCGGAGCTCCTCGACAAGGCCGAGGAGGCCGAGCGGGCGGCGCACGAGAGCCTCCCGGAGCAGGTGGGCGAGAAACTCAAGCAAGCCGACGGTCCGGCACAGGACGCGCCCGGTGGCGCCGGCAGCTTCTCCGCCACGGCGGTCTGTCCGGTCCGACTCACCCCCGTCGCCATCATCCACGAGGCCGAGAAGATCCTCTCGGTCAGCGATGCCCTCGACAAAGCCGAGCCGCTCAAGCGGACGAAGGTCTGGTTCGCCGAATACGAGGAAGAGGAAGAGGAGGAGGCCGACGCCGATGACTGAAGTCGACGAGAAGCGGGTGCGCGAGACCCTCCGTCGCCTGGTCGCGTGGCCGACCATCAGTGCGGACTCCGTGCTCGACTGTGCGGCCTTCCTTGCCCAGCGCGCCGAGGACGCCGGACTCCGCGTCACGCGGTACGCCGCAGGCCCGGGCAAGGTCAACGTCGTCGCACGTGGCGGGCCGGAGGGCGTCGGCGGGCTCCTGCTGTCCGGTCACATGGACGTCGTGCCGGTCGAGGGACAGGCCTGGAGCAGCGACCCGTGGGTCCTTACGGAGCGGAACGGTGCACTGCACGGGCGTGGCGCCTGCGACATGAAGGGCTTCATCGCAGCTGTCGACACCGCCCTCCAGGACATGGATCTGCGCGCGCTCGAGCAGGAGCTGTGCCTGGTCTGGACGTGCGACGAGGAGATCGGCTGCCAGGGTGCCACCAAGCTGGTTGCCCAGCTGGAGGAGGAAGGCGGAACGCTCCCGACGGCAGCCGTGATCGGCGAACCGACCGACTTCCGGATCGTCCGGATGCACCCCGGGCACTGCACCTGGCGAGTGGTGGTGCATGGCCGGGCCGCACACAGCAGCCGGCCCGGGCTGGGCGCATCCGCGATCCACGGCGCAGCCCGTGTGCTCCTCGCACTGGAGGACCTCGCCGAACAGTGGTCGATGGAGCGGGCCTTCGAGCAGGACCTGCCGACACCGCACACCGTGCTGAGCGTCGGCACCATCCGAGGTGGGACCGCCGTCAACATCGTCCCCGACCGCTGCGAGCTGCTCGTCGGGGTGCGACAGCTGCCCGGCCAGGCGGTCTCCACGGTGGAAGGCACGCTCCAGCAGCGGGTCTCCGAGCTGGACGCATCGCTGCAGAGGCGGGGCCTGCGGGTCTCGATGGAGCGGGTCCAGGCTGCCCCAGCACTGCACACGTCTGCTGATTGTGCCCACCTGCCGCTGCTGCAGCCCTGGGCGAGCGACCCTGCGCCGACCGGCGTTCCGTTCGCGACGGACGGCGGGCCGCTCGCCGCCCTGGGCGTGGAGACCCTGGTCTTCGGCCCCGGAAGCATCGATGTCGCGCATCGACCGGATGAACACGTCCCTGTCCGCGACCTCGTGCGCACCGTCGCCGTGGTCCGCGACCTCGTGCGACGACGCTGCATGACGCCCTGGGACGCCGCGTCGGCTGCGCGATAGACTTTCCCTGCCTGGAGGCCTCATGGCACGCGACCATTCCCCACCCGGTTCCGACCTCTCGGATCGGCTTGCGTCGCGCATGGACCGGACCGAGCTGTCTCGGAACAGCGTCGCCGGCGGGGGCGAGGTCTACAGCGGCCCCGTCGCGACCCGCGCCCTTCGGGCGCTCGGCGCACGCGCGATGACCCTGGACCGGAGCATCATCGTCGGGGACGACTTCGACATGGCCCGCCCGGAGGATGCCGCGCTGTATGCCCACGAGCAGTACCACGTCGAGCATGGCGACGGACATGGCGGAGGCGGAGGCGACAACTTCCGCGACGCAGAGGAGATCGCCGCGCGGGCCGCCGAGGCGATTGCGTATCGCCAGGCCAAGGGGGGCGTCGAGACAGGATCGACCCCCGGCGCCGGGCCCGGCGCGGGCTCGCCCCATGGTGGCGGCGACGACGCCGGCGGCTCGGTCACACCGGGTGCACCCGCATCCAGCTCG
>JAYYRS010000530.1:0-3357 GCA_036126975.1 Myxococcota bacterium | reverse complement strand
GCCGATGGCTGGCGCTGCTGGGAGAGGAGAGCCACCCGGACTTCGAGGCGGCGCTCGGCCAGGTGTCGCGTCGAGGGGACTGGCGCCGCGACCTCTCGGTGGCCGAGACCGCCACGGTGGAGGCCCAGCCCAGTGCGTTGGCAACGCTGGCGCGATGGGGCTGGGGCCCGGAGGCGGACCCCGCATGTCCACCCGACACGGTCGCAGACTGGGTGGCGCACGCGGAGGCCGCGACCGACGAGGGGGCCGCGCGGCGCGCCTGGTTGCGGGTGCTGCGCCTGGATCCAGGACATCCCAGCGCGGTGGCGTGGCTGATGCGCACCCGGGCACACAAGGGAGAATCGCTGTTCGCCTTGATGAATCTCCAGCGCGCAAGAAGCCCGGATGATGCGGTTCAGACTGCCACCCTGCTCCAAGCGCGGGGGCTGGACGCCCAGGCTGCCGCTCTGCTCACCGGCTGGTCCGAATGAACAAGCCGCTGCTGCTGGTGGCGGTCCCGGACCGACTCTCCCGTCTGCTCGGCGCGGCGCTCCAGCTGCACCCCGCGCTTCGCGTCCGCGACGGTGTACGCATCCAGCAATTGCGCGAACAGCTCGACATCCACACGCGTACCCGGGTGCACAGCGACCGGCTGCCATGGGACCAGCGGTCGGACTGGGTCGACCAGGTCGTCGATTCCTGCGTGGCGGGGATCGCCTGTTCGAATGACCCCCGGCGGTCCGTTTGGCGGGCACGGGATGCCACGACAGCTGCCCGGATCGCGCGCGCACTCGATGCCACGCCCGTTGTCTGGATCGGGGACCCGCGACATGGTGTGGACCTCGGTTCGGAGGACCCGATCGGGGACGCCGCCCGCTGCGGTGCGGGCTGGTCCCGGGCGAGCGCAGCAGCCCGGGACCTGGGCGGTGCAGTGGACGTGACCGTGAGCGCCACCGCCTCCGGCCAGCGCCTGCTGACTGCGCTCAGGTTGGCGGACCACGCCCCGACACTGGAAGCGCTGGCGTTGCTCCCACGCCTTCCGCCACCTGCGCTGTCGCCCGCGCTCCTGGGCGCACTCGCCGCGAGCCCACCGGTCGCTGCGTTTCTCCGCAACCAGGGAACCAAAGTGCCCGACCCGCCCGAGCACCCCGTCGTTCTCCAGCTCCGCGCCGCCGTCGCACCGCGCCCGGACGAACGCATCGGGCTGGCGCGCCGATGCATCGCCCTGGAGCCGGACCCGACGACGCGCGGAAAGGCGCTTGAGCTGCTGATCGACGCGGGCGAAGCCCTCTGGGTCCGCTCCGAGCTCATCCGCTGGATCCGTGCGGAGGATGCACCCGAGGCATGGGAGCAGCTCCTGACGGACCGGACGGGGCCCCCGGAGGCGGCCTGGGTGTCCGCCGCCCGACACCATCACCATCCTCGAGTCCGCGCAGCGCTCGGACGCTGGCTGGTTCTCCGCGGTCTCGACCGCCAAGCCGCCGAGACGGTCTGCCGGCTTCGCGGAATCGATTGGTTCACCGGCCTCCACGAAGCATGATGCCGAGTGTGTCCGCATAGCGGTCCCGCACCGCGGCATCCACGTGGGGTCCATGGGGCAGCCGCAGCCAACGCATCCGCTGTCGGTCGGCGTGAGGCGAAGAGAGCGAAGCGCCTGCCTCGGCCGCCCGACCGAGGCGCAGCCGCTGCTGCTGTGCATCCGGTACCCGGCCCGTCGCGAGCCCTTCCGCAGCAAGGGTGGCAGCCACCTCACCCGATTCTGGCCCGTGCTCTGGAAGGACGACCCAACATGCCGCGGCGCTGGACCCGGGCTGGCCCCCGCGGAGCCGAAGGCCCGGGATGCCGGCGAGGCGCGCTTCCCATGCCGCGAGTCCCGCTCGATTGGCTTCGATGCGCGCCTCGAGGTGCCGCAGGCCAAGACGGATCAGTGCAGCGGCGCCCTCCCCCATCTTGCCGTTGATCCGCGGACGCACCGGGGTCTCGGCGTAGCTTGCGTGGAAGCTCCGGGCGTCTCGCAGCCGGTCGAGGATCACTGGCGACTGGGCCACGACGATGCCGCCCTCGCCTGCACCCACGATCTCGGAATCCGAGAAGCCGAAGATGTGTACCGGCCCCTCCGATCCGACAGCATCCCCGCGCACCCGACAGCCGAGCGCGTGCGTTGCGTCGACGAGTACCGAGGCCCCACGAGCGGTCGCGAGGGCGAGCAGCGCCGGCGAAAGCTCGGGTTCCGTGGACGAACGGGTCACGGCCACCCCCGCCACAGGCCCATCCCACGACTCGAGCAACGCCGGGTCGATGTTCTCACCCTCGGGTGCCACATCGAGTAGGGCCACGCTCGCACCGCCCCAGGCGAGACCCTGGAGCAACGCGAGCGGTGCAGTGATGGGAGCGAGCACCACCCCGTCCAGCGACAGAGCTCGGGCGGCGCACATCGTCGCAAGCGCAGCACTGCCGAATGCGACCGCACCCGCAGCACCGTGGCGCCCGCCGAATTCGCCGTCCAGACCGCGAACGAGTGGCCCATTGTTCGCGTAGAACCCCCTCTGCACGATCCCGCCGAGCGCGTCCCGGAGTTCGACTGGGTCCACGGGCCAGTGCTGGCCGACGCGGAGCGGGTTCATTCCGCCCCCCGCTCGTCCAGGGCCGCCCGGATGGGTCGCCGGAGTTCATGGATGTCCCCGAGTCGCGCACACACCCGCTGCGCGTCCCTGACGGACGTGTGGTCGCCCACGGGCAACTGCAGGAAGCGCTCGCTCAATCGGTCCGTGTTCGGCAGGTTGGGGGGCGGAATCTCCGGGGGCCGGTGCTTGGCCGAGGCATGCGTCGGCGCGCCGTAGTACGCCAGCGCCCTCGCGCCCTCGGCGCGCAGCAGCGTCCCAAGCTCATCCCTGCTGATGCCCAGCTCGGGGAGCACCTCGATGAGGGCGAAGGTGTAGTTGTACCGCTCTCCATCGTCCCGGTAGGCAAAGAGTCGTACGCCGTCGAGCCCGTGCAGCCCCTCGACGTACGCAGCGTAGCGCGCACGATTCCGGGCCATCTGCGCATCGATGCCTTCGAGCGATGCGAGCGCGAAGGCCACGTGCAGGTCACTCATGCCCCCCGGCAAGCCCGGCGCGGTGCCGACCGCGTCTCCTCGAAACAGGCGACGCAGCTTCTCCGCCAGTTCCGCATCCCTTGTGGTGATGTACCCGCCCTCGAATCCGTTGATGGACTTCGTCGCGTGGGTGCTGAAGACCTCCGCGGCACCGAATCTCCCAACCGGCTCGCCCCGGTGCGTGCAGTACAGCCCGTGCACTGCATCGAAGACGAGCGGGACATTCCGCTCCGCACAGAGCATCGTGAGCTCGTCGATGCAGCTCGGTGTGTTGAACTGGT
>JAYYRS010000529.1:0-3040 GCA_036126975.1 Myxococcota bacterium | reverse complement strand
GCCGGGGGCTGGGCCGTTCTTTCATCTCCCCCCGCGATCGAGTTCGACGATGCGCCTGCTGCGGGCGCGCGGATCTCGGTCCGCTACCGCGTAGAGGAGCCATGAGCGCACTCGTGTTCCTGCTCGTCGTTCCTGCAGCAGCCGCGCCACTCGTGGAATGGGACTTCGAGGTCGACGATGGCGGATTCGTCTCCGGAGGAGAGACCGGACAGTGGGCCTGGGGGGAGCCGACTGCCGGACCCGGCGTGGCTGTGGAGGGAACCCGCGCCTGGAGCACGGTCCTTGACGGGCCCCACCTCAACGACACGACCGACACCCTGACCCTGCCGCCCCGAAACCTGTCGGACACCGTCCGCCCCGTCCTCGGATTCTCCCACTGGTTCGAACTCGCGGCCGGGGATTCAGCCTGGCTTGAGGTGCGCGACGATGCCGGCTGGACCCGCCTCGAGCCGGTGTACGGGTATCCGCAGGCGGCGGGCTTCACCGGCCAGAGCAGCGGCTGGCAGCGGGCCTGGTTCGACCTGAGTGGCGTGGGGGACCTCCGTGATGTGCGCCTCGTCCTCTCCGCAGACCGCACCGTCGCGCTGGCCGGGTGGACGGTCGATGCGGTCCAGCTTGACGACGGCGACGCGGTCCCGCCCTCCATCCGGTTCGTATCCGGGCCCGGCGAGGAGGCCGAGCTCCTGGCACTGACCCCCCTCGCTGCCGAGGTCCGGGACGACATCGCAGTGGCGGGTGTCGATGTCGCGTGGACCGTCGATGGCGGGTCTCCGGAACGGGCTCCGCTGGATGCCGACGGGGGGGACATCTGGACGGGGGGCATCCCTGCCGTCCCACCAGACTCGCGGGTGGAATGGTGGCTCGAGGCCACAGACGGAACCAACATCGCCCGGACCGAACCGCGCGAGACGCGGTTCTTCCTACCGGCCCCGACCGCGCTGACCGGTCCCAGCGAGCGGGTGGTCGCGCGCTCCGTGCGGGTCGGCTGGACCCCTGCGCCTGCGGCGTGGCCACAGGTGGACCACATTGTCTACGTTGATGGAGTGGCGGCAGCGACCAGCGTCGGGCCGTCCGCCACCGTGCCCGTCGCAGGCCGTGACCCGGACATCGTCGTACGGACGAGGTTCGAGACGCCCTTCGGCGTGGTCGCGGGCGACCCTTCCGCGACGCTCTCGGTCGATCTCGCGTACCCGATGGTGGCAGGCATATCTCCGGCCGAAGGCTACCAGGGCGACCAGATCCGGCTCGATCTCCAGGGTGTGGACCTGTTCCTCGTCGCAGGCTCCGCAGCCGCCTCGCTGGGCGAGGGTGTCGCGGTGCGGTCCTTCGAGGTGATCGACGTGAACACTGCGCGCCTGGATGCGGACATCGCAGAAGACGCTGCGCCCGGCGTTCGCGACCTGGTGCTGCTGACCGACGATGTGGTCGTCCCTCTGCAGGCGGCCTTCAGCGTCCTGTCGGGAACGCAGCGACCCGCGCTCGAGAGCGTCGAGCCGGACGCCGTCAGCCAGGGCACGCGCCACACGCTCCAGATCCAGCTGACCGCTCCCCCGGCCGGGACCGCGGCGGACCTCCGACTGGACGCAGGCCCCGGCGTCATCGTCGAGTCGCTTCACCTTGAAGCATCGAGCGTGACCGCAGGCATCGCGGTGACGGCAGATGCTCCGGTTGGCACACGGGCACTTCTGCTCGACGATGGCGTGCGACTGCTCGAGGGCGCGTCTCTCCGCATCCGCAAGCCGCCCCAGTCCGCAGGCCGCGTCTGCGGTGTCGCTCCCCCGGCGACGACGGTCCCCGCGGTCAGCCTCCTGCTGCTCGCCATCATGGCCCGGCGGAGGCCATGGGCTTCGGGCGTCACATTGCCCAGGAGCTGACCGGCTCCCCTGCCCCGCTCATCCCTGAGGCAACCGTGCGGTCTGCGGCTCCGCCCCCCGGCCGGACCCGGCCAGCACCGACCTCGCATGTCCGGAACCTCACCGCGGTGCGGACTGGTACATCCGAGCGAGACGCAGCGGCGACGCGCCCAGCCGGTACGCGAGACGGATTGCGAGCATGCGCGCCATGGTCTGGTTGATGCCCCTGGCCGTCCATCGGCGGGCCGATGTTCCCAGGGGGGGGCTGACAAGGGTCCACGGCGCCACGGCCCTCGCGCGGTCGGTGAAGTCCAGGTCCTCCAGCGCCGGCAGCGTTCCGAACCCTCCAACTCGTTCAAACAGGGTCCGCCGAGCCCAGATGCCCATGTCGCCCGTCATCGCTCCCGTCCAGCGGGCTCGACGGGTCATCACGAATGCGGTCCAGCGCAGCCGGGGGTCCGCACTGCCGATGCGGGTTTCGCATGCGCCCCAGGGTGCAGCCTCGGCTGCCCGCTTCACAGCGGTTGCCAGGCCGGCGGGCACCGCTGCGTCGGCATGCAGGAACCAGAGGAGGTCGCCGCGGGCGGCCGAGGCGCCCCGGTCGAGCTGCGGCCCCCGCCCCCGCGGCCCCTCGACCACGCGCGCGCCGGCCGCCTCCGCGACCGCTCGTGTCCGGTCCCGGCTCCCGCCATCGGACACGACCACCTCTTCCACCTCAGCGAGAAGCATCGAAACGAGTGTGCCGATGCGCGCCTCTTCGTCCAGTGTCGGCACCACGACGCTGAGCATGGGTCCTCCCGCACGGAAACGCGCTAACCGGGCTCATGGCCGCTCCGCTCTCCCGATGTCGACGCTGCCCTCGCCTCGTTGCTCATCTCGACGCGCGGCGCCGGGCCCATCCCGACCACCACAACGCTCCCGTACCCGGATGGGGGGCGCCAGATGCACCGCTCGTTCTCGTCGGTCTCGCTCCCGGGGCGAACGGGGCAAACCGCACTGGCCTCCCCTTCCAGGGCGACGCCTCGTCCACGTTCCTCCAATCAGCGCTGGAGCAAACCGGGCTCTGGAAGGATGATGCTCCCGCGGGCATCTGGGTCACCAATGCTGTCCGGTGTCTTCCGCCCGCCAACAAACCGTCCACGGCGGAGATCCGGACATGTGCTGCCGCATGGCTTGCGCCAGAGCTG
>JAYYRS010000528.1:0-9130 GCA_036126975.1 Myxococcota bacterium | reverse complement strand
AAGGCCGAACGCAACATCTTGCTCACCCCGGTAACGGTCCCTCCTGTACCCACCCCCGCGACGAATCCATGCAGTCCGATGTCCTCGAACTGGCGCACGAGCTCCGTCGCGGTTCCCTGGTGATGCGCAGAAGGGTTGGCGGGGTTGTCGAACTGGCTGGGAAAGAACGACTCCGCGACCTCCTTGCCGATCTGCTCCGCCCGGGCGATCGCACCCGCCATCACCTCCGCAGCGGGGGTCAGTACGCATTCCGCACCGTACGCCCGCAGCAGCAGGCGCCGCTCCTCACTGAGGTCATCCGGCATGGTGAGCACCAGGCGATAGCCCTTCACGGCACACACCAGCGCCAGACCGATGCCGGTGTTGCCGCTCGTGGCCTCGATGATGGTGGTCCGGCCCGGCTGGATCCGCCCCTCTGATTCGGCGCTCTCCAGCATGGAGACTGCGATCCGGTCCTTGATGCTTCCGCCGGGGTTCCGCATCTCGAGCTTCGCCCACAGCGCGGCGCCACGCGGATCCCGCGCACGGCGCAGCCGAACGACCGGTGTGTCTCCCACCAGCTCGAGAATGCTGTCACATCGGCGTTTCACCCGTCTCCTTGTACGATCCGCAGGTCCGGACCGTCGCCAGGCGGTGCACCACCGCGGACCATGGGTTCCTCGTCTTCGCCCGCATGCAGCGGCGGCAGCCCCTTGAGTGCCCGGACCTCCGATTCGAGGGACCGGAGGCGCTCCATGACGACGTCTTCTGCCAGGACCGTCGCATCCGGGCGCCAATGCCGGTCCGGCGCGGGCTCCAGGATTCGCCGCTCGACCGTCTGGCGACCCGGGATGCCGACGACCGTCGCGGCGGCCGGCACGTCTCGGACGACTACGCTGTTCGCCCCGATCTTGGCTCCATCACCGACCTCGATGGGACCGAGGAGCTTGGCACCGGCGCCGACGACCACATCGGAGCCGAGAGTCGGGTGCCGCTTCTCCTGCTTCCAGCTCGTCCCCCCGAGCGTGACCCCATGGAACAGCGTGCAGTTGTCTCCGATGACGCTCGTCTCGCCAATCACCATACCCATGCCGTGGTCGATGAACACGCCCCCGCCGATCCGTGCACCCGGATGGATCTCGATGCCGGTCAGACCGCGTCCGAGGTGGGAGAGCGCGCGCGCACCGAGACGATGGCCGCGGCGCCAGAGTCTCCCACTCAGCCGGTGCAGCACGAGCGCATGAAAGCCCGGATACGCGGTCAGCACCTCCAGCCGAGACCGGGCAGCGGGGTCACGATCGAGCACCGCGCGCAGGTCGGCACGGACGGTGTGGAGGAAGCGACGAGGCATACGGAGCGAATAGCACGCCCACCCCGACGCGCCCCCGCGGTTATTGCCCTGCTCCCCCTCTCCAGGCACCCCATGGACTACCGCGGCTTCACCCTCGACCGCTTCCAGGCAGAGGCCATCGAGGCACTCCAGCAGGGCCATTCGGTGCTCGTTTGCGCCCCCACCGGCACTGGCAAGACGGTCGTGGCGGACTGGATGGTCGAGGAAGTCCTCGGTCGCGGCAAGCAGGTCGTCTACACCGCACCCATCAAGGCTCTTTCCAACCAGAAGTACCGCGACTACTGCACCCTGCTGGGCGAGGAGAGGACCGGTCTCGTGACCGGCGACCTTGTCATCCGCCATGATGCACCGTGCCGGGTCATGACCACGGAGATCCTCCGGAACATGCTGCTCACCGGAGGCCAGCTGCCGGACCTCGGCGCTGTCATCATCGACGAGATCCATTTCCTCGACGACAAGGAACGGGGCACCGTCTGGGAGGAGGTCCTCATCTACCTTCCGCAGGACGTCCAGGTCGTCGGGCTCTCCGCGACGCTCGCGAACGTGCAGGACTTCGCCGAGTGGCTGGGCAGCGTTCGTGGACACCCCGTGACGGTCGTCGAGGAGTACAAGCGCGCCGTCCCGCTGACATTCCGGGTCGCGACCCGAGAGGCCGGCCTGCTGACGCCACCCGACATGGATTCCTGGTACAAGAACTGGGCCCGGCGCAACCGCAGGGCCATCGAGAAGGCCCGGACGCAGTCCCGCGAGCGCGGACGCGGACGGGGGCGGGGGCGGGGGCGGTCCCGGGTGGCCGGCCCCACACGCCACGGCGACGTCTTCGACCTCCTGTTCCCCGAGGTCGCGCCGTTCCTGTATTTCGTGTTCAGCCGAAAAGACGCGGAGCTCATGGCGCGAGGACTCACTCGGAGCCTCCACCGTCCGCTGTTGGAGCCGCCGGAGCAGGCCGAGGTCCTCGCGCGCCTCGAGGCCTTCTGGGCGGAACCCGGCGGGAACGATGCGCTCGATGATGAACTCGCGCACATGTTCATGCAGGGAGTCGCCTGTCACCACGCAGGCCTGCACGTGCAGCTCAAGACCCTCGTGGAGCAGCTGTACGAGCACAAGCTGATCAAGGTCCTCTACTGCACGGGAACGTTCGCCCTCGGCATCAACATGCCGGCGCGAACCGCCGTATTCGACGGGCTCGAGCGCTTCGACGGGCAGGGAATGATCCCGTTGCCCGCGCGGGAGTTCATGCAGATGGCCGGACGGGCCGGACGACGGGGACTCGACGATGAAGGGCTCGTGGTAATCCGGACGAACCTCGAAGACTGGCCCGACCTCGTTCCACCCCTGAAGGCCTACCTCCGGGGCTCGGTAGAGCCTGTCCGCAGTCGGTTCTCCCTCTCATTCAACTCCGTGGTGAACCTGCTTCACCGGCATCCGCCGGAGCGGATCCGCGAGCTGGTGGAGCGCTCGTTCCTTGCCTTTCACCGCGCGAAACAGGCGGGACGAGCGGCGAGCGAGGTCGACCAGCTCGAGGCACAGCTCGTCGACGACGGATGGATACCCGGCTCCACGCCCTCGAAGAAGCTTCGCCAGCGGGTGAAGAAGCTTCGTCGCCTGCGCACACGTGCCGCCGAGGGCACCAGCCGCACATGGGCCGAGTTCGAGGAGAAGGTCCACTTCCTCGTCCGATGGGGCTACCTCGACGAGGACCGGAGCTTCAATGCGGGGGCGACCGCACTGATGTCCGTGCAGATCTCGGAGATCTTCGTCGTCGAATGCATCCTCGAAGGGGTCTTCGACGGGCTGGATCCCCATACGCTCTTCGGTGTCCTCACGGGGATGACAGGCAACCTTCCCCGCGCGGCCGTCACGAGAGAGGGCAAGCGGGCCCGTGGCGTCGCCAAGCGCATCACCCAGATCCATGGCTCCGACATCGTAAGAGCAGCAGAGCACCTCTCTGGCGTGCCCATCAGCTGGGACCACCAGCTGGTACCGCTGGGAAGAGGATGGGCAGCTGGCAAGTCACTCTCCGAGGTCCTGCTGGACGTTCGCTGTCCCACCGACATCAGCGGTTCGCTGGTTGGTGCGTTCCGACGCGCCAAGGACCTCTGCCAGCAGCTCCGCGACGTGTGGAAGGACGACCCCGACCGACGCAAGCAGCTCGACGGTCTCATCAAGGGCGTCACCCGCGACGAGGTGGAAGTCGTCGGCTGAGCCGGGACCGGCGGCGGCCGGAGCGGGACAGGAGCTGCGAACGAGACCGCTCAGTAGAGCGTCGCGGTCCCGAGGGCGCCGAACACGGTCATGCCCTCGACCGTCGTCCCGTCGACGGGGTTCACCGCCGTGTTGGTATCCCATCGATAGATGAACACGCTCGCCAGGTCTCCCTGGTAGAACGACGCGAAGTACTGCGCCGGGATGGTGATGGCGCCTGTGTCGGTCGTGGCGCAGACGATGTTCCCGTCGGGATGGGCGGCGCCGGTCAACTGGTCGTAGACCTGGATGTCGACCACGACGAGCTCACTGACCCCCGCGGGCGTCCACGTCATCTGGAAGGCGTCGGTGTAGACAGGGGCGAAGGCCAGCCAGGCCTCCGGCTCGAACAACGCGAGCGGCTGCACATCCGTGAACCCGGAGGTCGTCCGGAGAGCACCCTCGACGGTGAAGGCGCCCCAGGTCCCACCGTCGCCCACGACCAGGTCCCAGGAGGCGTTCCGGACATAGTCGCTCTGGCCCATGCCGCTGCTCAGGTAGGCCGTCATCCCGTTCGCATTCGAACGGGGCAGGGCATACGCAGCCCCGCCGGTCTGCAGCGTGACCGAGCCGCCCACATCCATCGTGCTGCTGACAGGAGCCGACGTGTCCGGCGCGGTCGTACACGTCCCTGCAGGCGGCAGGCCAGTCCGCCATGAGCCCTGCGTCGCCCCATGGAACATCGCGACGGCGTCGACGAAGACCTGCTGGGTCACGGCGAAGCAGTCCATGCAGGGGATGGCCAGGTAGTCCATCTGCACACCGACGGTCACACCGGACCCCGACCCCGCGCCTCCACTGCTACCGCCGCTGCCGCCGCTGCCGCCGCTGCCGCTGCCGCCGCTGCCTGCACCGGTGCCCCCGCCGTCACCGCCGGGCTCGTCGCTGAATGTGAAGGCATCCTCCAAGCTGTACCGGCCGAGGCTGCTCTCGACCTCCACATCCACCGTTGCCTCCGCCCGCACCTCCGGTGTCACGACGACGAGCGTCTCTTCGTCAATCACGGTGACCGCCACCTCGGCGTTCCCGAATGAGAAGGTGACATCGCCCTCAAACCCGGCCCCGCGCACCATCACCTCGGTCCCTCCGGCGAGCGGGGCCCAGTCTGGAACGAGGGCTTCCAGCCGGAGCGGCGCGCGTGCCGCGCCGGAGTCGCCAGGGGCGGTGTCGGCCTTCTGGTCGAGTCCGAAGGTGCCACAGCTGGCGAGAACCAGCAGCGTCAGGGGCGCGATGGCCCGCTCGGATCGGTTCGCAAGCATCGACGGTCCCGGTTGGTTCCCTGAGCAGTGCCGCCTTCCGGAGTGTTCGTCTGCTCGTTGGGAATGAGTGTGAAGGCATCGCTGCCGCAGAGTGCGGACCGCGCCGCGGCGGCCACCCGGCGAGGGCCGACCTGCTGAAGGCCCACTCCCAGCGTAGCTCCGCCATCGAGTGCCTTCAACCAGTGGCCGGCGCCCGACCCGGGCGTTGGCGGGCATCTCCCGTCCTGTCAGCCCAGCAGCTTCCGGGCGGCCCAGGGCGCGGCATAGGTGAGGATGCCGTCCGCACCTGCGCGCTTGAAGCCGACGAGGCTTTCCATCAGGACCTTGTCCAGGTCAAGCCATCCATTCCGGCTTGCGGCATGCAGCATCGCGTACTCGCCGGACACCTGGTACACGAAGGTCGGGACGCCAAATGCCTGCTTCACCCGCCGCACGACATCAAGGTACGGCATCCCGGGCTTGACCATGACCGAGTCTGCTCCCTCTTCGAGATCGAGGGCGACCTCCCGAAGCGCCTCATCGGTGTTTCCTGGATCCTGCTGGTAGGTCCGCTTGTCTGCCGCCCCCAGCGCAGCCTTGGAACCCACGGCATCGCGAAAGGGCCCGTAGAACGCACTCGCGTACTTCGCCGCGTAGCTCATGATCTGCACGTCCTGCAGCGCAGCCGCGTCGAGCGCATCCCGGATCGCTCCGACCCGCCCGTCCATCATGTCGGACGGCGCGATGACGTCGCACCCGGCCTCGGCCTGCACCCGGGCCTGCGCACAGAGCGCCTCGACCGTCTCATCATTCAGGATGATTCCATCCCGAACGATTCCATCCTGTCCGTGGCTCGTGAACGGGTCGAGGGCGACATCGCAGATGATGCCGACGTCCGGAGCCGCCGCCTTGCACGCCCGGACCGCCTCGCAGATCAGGTTGTCCGGGTTCGTGGCCTCGGAACCATCGCGGTCCTTCTTCGCGGCATCGATGACCGGAAACACGGCGAGCGCGGGGATGCCGAGCGTCTGGGCCTCCTGCGCCGCCTCGACGAGACGAGGGAGGTTCATCCGGGCAACGCCCGGCATGCTCGGAACGGCGACCTCCCGCGCAGCTCCGTCATGGACGAACACAGGCCAGATGAGGTCGTCGACCGAGAGCGCAGACTCGCGCACGAGACGGCGAGACCAGTCCGTACGGCGCGTGCGGCGCATGCGCGTGCGGGGGAAGGCAGGCATCGGACTCTCCAGGAACGGTCTTCCAGACTAATCGAGGCGGGCCGGAGCGCGGCCCACGCAGGCCCCTATCGGGCGGGGTGCAGCAGGACGCGGAACACGCTGCCGTCTCCCTTCCGGGACTTCACCTCGATGGCGCATCCCATCTGGTCGACGAGTTTCTTGACGATCGACAGCCCCAGTCCGGTCCCTCCGGCCTTCCGCGCTCGTCCCTTGTCCACGCGAAAGAAACGCTCGAACACCCGCGCGTGATGCACAGGATCGATGCCGATCCCCACATCGATCACCTCGAGAAGCACCCATCGGTCCCGGTACTGCGCCCGGACCGTCACCACGCCATCGTCGTGGCTGTATTTCACCGCATTGGTGACCAGGTTCCCAACGATGTGGCCCATCGCATCCCGGTTGGCGCGCACCTTCATGCCGGTCGGCACGAGCACCTCGAAGTGGATGCGCTTCGCGTCGGCCATAGCCTGCGCCTTGTCGATGGCCTCCGCGATCATGGGAGCAAGCCCCATCTCGGTGGAAGGCAGGGGACCCTGCTGTGCATCGAGCCGCGTCAGCGTCAGGAGATCGTCGAACAGATCGGTCAGCCGCCTCGCGTTGCGGTGGATGACCTCCACCATGTCCCCCACGTAGGGGTCCAGCGTGTCGCGGTCTTCCAGCAGTGTCTCTGCGTACCCCGCGATCGCGGTCGCAGGCGTCCGCAGTTCATGCGAGACGTTGCCGACGAACTCCGACCGATAGCGCTCGGCCTGTCGCAGGGTGGTCACGTCCTGGAGGATCGCCAGGCGCCCACGGAGGTCACCGAGCGGCACCACCCGGACCAGCAGGTCGCGGTTCCCGATTCGGAGCGCCAGCTCCACCTCATCGACACGCGCCGGGTCCAGCGCCTCGATCAGGGCGTCTACAGGGATCACGTCTGCGACATGGCGGCCGATGGCGTTCGGTACGAGCGGGATCACCTGCCCGAGGGCGGGATTGACGACGCGGACCCGGCCGTCCCCGTCCGTCACCAGCACGCCGTTCGGGCTGCGTGCCACCAGCACGGATGCCAGGGCCTCGTCGCGAAACGGCGAGGCTGGCTCTTCGCTCACCCGGCCACCCGGAAGCGATACCCGGCGCCGCGCACGGTCTCGACATACCCGGCCGCGTCACCCAGCTTCTGTCGGAGGCGCTTGATGTGGGTGTCGACGGTCCGGGTGTTGAGACTGGGCGGCAGCTCCCATACCTCCTGCAGGAGCTCTCCCCGCTCGCACAGCTTTCCCTCATGCTCGGCGAGGTAGACGAGGAGTTTGTACTCCGTCGCCGTGAGCTCGAGCTCGGTGTCCTCTACCCAGGCCCGATGGGCCCCCTTGTCGACTCGCACCATGCCCCGGCTGATCTCATCGCCCGTCGGGGCCGGCGGCGTGGTCACGCGACGCGCCGCAGCCTTCACGCGCAGGACGAGCTCACGCACGGAGAACGGCTTGGTGACGTAGTCGTCGGCACCGACCTCGAAGCCCTGGACGCGATCGCCTTCCTCACCCATCGCCGTGACCATGATGACGTGGGCGTTGGCCGTCTCCGGGTCGGCCCGCAGCCGCGCGCAGATGTCCCGACCGCTCATGTCCGGCAGCATCAGGTCGAGGAGCACAACGGGCGGTCGGTGCGCCTTGGCGAGGGCAAGGCCGGCAGCTCCGTCCGCTGCATCGAGCACGCCGAAGCCCGCCCGTTTGAGGTTCATCACGACGAGGTTGCGGATGTCATCCTCGTCCTCGACCACCAGAACCTGGACTGGGTCCACCATCCTCATCTCTCCTCGCCTCCCCCGGCAGCAGCTGTGGGTGGGGGCGCTCTCAGTCTACCGGACGCGACGAAAAGGACACCACCGACCGCGGCGCGCGCGAGCTCTCCCGTCCACCGCGTGAACGCGGCGGCGACCGCTCGACTCTCGCTCACACCCCACGGCTCGAGGAAGGTCACGAACACGCCCTCGCGCAGACCCAGACCTGCCACCGTCACTGGCAATGAGATGACGGTGTCCGCCGCCGGCACGACGGCTGCTGCCTCGGACAGCGGCATGGGCACACCGTACCCGCGGAGCACGAGCCACACAGAGAGCACGTTGAACGCCGCCGTCGGGACGACGAGCAGGCTCGCGATGCACACGGCCCGCGGCGCACCGGCGAGTGCCCGCAGCGCTTCCGCGACACGGAGCGCCGGCGCCCTGCCGAACGGGAGACGGGCCGCCAGGCGGTCACCGGCCCGTGCCAGCGCCATCGCTGCGAGCAGCCCAGCGGAGAACAGGACCGCGAAGGTCGCGCCCGAGGTTCCGATCAGCGGGTATCGATCCGGTAGGCCCCAGACAACCCCAAACACGAGGAGCATCAGCCAGGGGACGACCTCGATGAGCCGAGCGACAGCGAGCGCCGCAAGCACGGCGTCCATCCGCCCCGTGGCACGCGACAGCCACGCCACCTTGACTACGTCGCCTCCTCCCCGGGGCAACACGAGGCCGGCGAACTGGCCCTGGACGATCGCACTGAAGGCATCCCGCACACGGGCGTGGACGCCCACCCCGCCCAGCAGCACGACGAGTCGCAGGCTGTGGATTCCTGCATTGATGAACAGGAGCAATGCGGGAACTGCGAAGACCCACCAGGGCGCTGCACCGAGCGCCTCGAGTGCCGCCCCCGGCTGAATCGTCCGGGAGATCCACGCGATGGCGATGACCGTCAGCATGAGGCGGACGGCGGGTCCAAGCCATCGGCGAAGATGGAGGCGGGGTTCCATTGCTCCGCAGTAGCCCGCCGGAGCGCATTAGCCTGCGGGAGTGCATCTGCTCCTCTCCATCCTGTTCGCCTGCGCCGACGACCCCGTCCCCGATCCGGCGGCGTACGCGCACGCGCTCGCCGCAGTGGACGCGGCCCCCGCCGCCGCAGCCGAGCTCTGTGGAACGCTGCGTGCCCCTGCCCTGCGCGGCGATTGCCTGACTGCGGGCGCCGAGAAGCTGGCCCGACAGGATCCTGACGCGGCAGCGGCCCTGTGTGCGAAGCTTCCCATCGGGCTGCATCGCGACGAGTGCGGCTTCCAGGTGGCGG
>JAYYRS010000527.1:0-6358 GCA_036126975.1 Myxococcota bacterium | reverse complement strand
AGACCGACGCCCTGGTTCTCCGTGGGCAGTGCGGTCGACTCCCACATGCCGCCGGCGCGGAGCGTGAGCTTGTCCAGTGCGTCCCACTCGGTGCCCAGCCGGATGGACACCGTGTCCTGGTAGCCGGCAGGCAGGACGATGTCGTCGGTGATCGCAGCGGTCCCAGCGCTGGTCTCGACCTGGAGATCCACCTGCGTGAGGACGATCTGCTCGATGCTCGACCAGCCCTCATACACCGTCGCGAGCTCGACCTCCCACCCGTCCACCGGGCGGACCAGCACGCCCCCCTTGAGAATGAGCGGCATCCGGACATCGAAGTCGACGGCCTTGTCCGCGGCGGTCTCGTCCTGGATGATCGACCCGCTCCAGATGTGGTCCCGGAAGTCGGCCTTCAGCTCGCCCGTGGCGGTGAACTGCGTGGGCGCCTGGACCATGGCGCCGATGGCCCATCGCTGGCTGGGTGGCTCGACGAGGACGCCGATGTTCCAGCCGATCGCGAAGGGATCTCGACCGTCCATGCCGAACCGTACGTCGAAGTCCGGGTCTTCGAGGAAGTCCGGGTCCTCGGCGACGGTGCTGCCCACCATGTTCACGGCGAGCTCCTGCTCGACGATGAGCAGGTTCCAGGAGACCCCGGCCCCGACGCTGACCCAGTCGGCGAACTCGTGTGCCACGCTCAGGCCGGAGAAGGTCTGGATGACGAGCGTGTCGATCAGCGTGTACCGCTGGGGACCATCCGCCGGGTAGGCGAAGTCCGGCGCGTATGGTGGGTAGAAGCCGATGGCGAACGTGGTGTTCTCGAGCCCGAAGCCCGAGGCGGCGCCGAAATGGGGGATGACGTACGCGGGCGCGGCATTCTCGATCGGTCCGAACTGGCCGAGGTCGTTTCCGGGCACGTCCGCCCGGTCGAAGCGGACGGACTGGCCCACGCCTGCGGCGTTGACCGTCAATACGCCGTCATTGAGGCGCGTCAGTGCCGCCGGGTTGTACCAGAGGGCCAGCATGTCGTTGGCGCCGGCGACGTAGGCGCCACCCCGGGAGTAGGCGCGCACGCCCACGTCGGAGGTGTAGTAGCCCGCGGCGTGGGCGGTCGGGGCGAGGAGCAACGCGGCGAGGAGGGAGGTCATGCTGCGACTCTACAGCACATCGGACGACCGGCACGAGTCGCTCAGCGCACGAGGAAGACTGCCTCCTCCCAGCCGAAGGCGACGCCGCCACCGGTCGCAACCACGAACCGTATCTGGACGGGCATGACGAGAGTGGCCGGCAGGGAGGGCATCAGCCCGCTGGTCATGCCGGTCGTGCCCGAGACGGCGGCGTCGACGGGGTCGGTCGCCCAGAGGTAGAACGCGGACTGGCTGCCCCCCTGGGGCCAGCTGGAGCTGCCCCCGCATTCGCCATTCGTACCGGGCGTGAGCACGGTCCAGGTCCCGCCCTCGTCCGAGGCATAGACCTCGTGCCCGTAGGTGTCGCCGTCTTCGTAGCTGCCGCCGTCATCGTCGGCGGTCAGGGCGACCATCCGGGTGCCGGGGTGGAGCTCTCCCACCACGCTTCGGAGCGCCTCGGCTTCGGCGATGGAGTAGGCAGTCCCGGTCGAGGGCTGCAGGTAGGTCAGCGTGACGTCGACGGGACCCGCGCCGGCGATGTTGCCATCCACGGCCACGGTCGTCTCGGTGCCGGTGTGGTGGAAGTGCTGTGCGGCATCGTCTGCGCACTTTCGCCAGGGGTTCGAGCTGGAGTACTGGTACACCAGGACGGCGTCGGAGCTGTCGAGCTCCAGCTCGACCCAGCCGCCACCGTCCGTCGTCATGTCACAGTCGACCTGGAAGGCGCCGAGTCCGTCGGGGTCGACCCAGTAGGCGCCATCGCCGAGCGTGGCGTCCGAGTCCAGGATGCTGGCGCAGCTCTCGCCTGCACTGGCGGCGCTCCCGCCGCAGTCCTGGACGGTCGGGTCGGCATCGGCGCAGTCGGGACCTGCTGCCTCGGCATAGGAAGGGGCGCCGTCGGCATCCGCGTCGTAGTCATCGTCACCGCCACAGTCCGCGTCGACGCCGTCGTACCAGACCTCCGCCGTCCCGGGATGGATGCCTCCATCTGTGTCGTCGCAGTCGGTGCCGTCCGCGACGCGACCCGTCGGCTGGGCGCAGGCCGGGGTGCCATCGGCCGCGTCGCCGTAGCCATCATCATCGTCGTCGATGTACCAGAGGGTCCCGGTACCGAGGTCGACCCCCGCGTCGGCGTCATCGGCGTCTCCGTTGCAGTCGTCATCGACGCCTCCGTTGCAGACCTCCACCGCGCCCGGATGGACCCCTGCATCGTCGTCGTCACAGTCGGTGGCGTCGCCGACGGTTGCGGAGGGCTGCACACAGGCGCGGGTCGCGTCCGTGGCGTCGCCGTAGCTGTCCCCGTCATCATCTGCGTACCAGGTGGTCCCGGTGTCGAGATCGACGTCGACATCTGCATCGTCCGCGTACCCATCACAGTCATCGTCCACGCCGCCGTTGCAGACCTCTGGGGCGCCCGGGTGGATGGCCGCGCTGGTGTCGTCGCAGTCGGTGTCGTCGGTCACCGAGCCGGAGGGTTGAGTGCATGCCCATGCGCCGGCGGCGGGGTCGCCATAGCCATCCCCATCGCCGTCCCCGTACCAGGTACCGCCCGTCGCGCGGTCGACGCCCGGGTCGGTGTCGTCGGTCAGGGTGTCGCAATCGTTGTCGACCCCGTCGCAGACCTCGTCTGCCCCTGGTCGGATGTCGGGGTCCATGTCGTTGCAGTCCCGCGCCTGGTCGACATAGCCGACACCGAGCGCACAGCTCCGCGTGGTGTTGTCCGGGTCGCCGAAGCCGTCGCCGTCCACGTCCGCGTAGAACGTCCGGGCGTCCATCGCGTCGTCCTCGTCTGTCAGGGCATCGCAGTCGTTGTCGACCCCGTCACAGACCTCGATGCCACCGGGCCGCGCCGCGGCCGACGTGTCATCGCAGTCGTCGCGATTGTCGACATAGCCATCGGATGCGCCGCAGGCCTCCGATGGCGCTGTCGGATCGCCGAACCCATCCCCGTCCTCGTCCCGGTAGACCGTGGTGCGGGTGCCCTCGTCGATCTGGCCGTCACAGTCGTTGTCGATTCCGTCACAACGGTCATCGGCGCTCGGGTAGACCTGGGCGTCTGCATCGTCGCAGTCCCCCGCCTCGGGTGCCTCATCCTCGCCCGGCCCGCAGGCCTCGCGAGGGTCCGTCGGGTCCCCAAATCCGTCTCCGTCCGCGTCGCCGTAGACGGTGGTCCTCGTGCCCTCGTCGACCGCGCCATCGCAGTCATTGTCGACTCCGTCGCAGACCTCCACGGCTGCGGGATGGATGGCAGCGTTGCGGTCGTCGCAGTCTGCGCCGGCCGGGGTGCCGTCGCCGTCTCCGTCGGTCGCCTCGGCGCCTGCCGTATCGACCTTGCCGGGGTCCGCGGGCGCGCACGCCGCCAGGACCAGGAGAACGACAACCATTCGCATGCAGGACATCCCGACTCCGGACCGCCAGCATACCCGGGCCCCGTGGCGGAGCGGAGGATAGGAGCCGACAGACCGGGAGGAGGCGATGTCGCTGCTGCTTCTCGCGGGTCTCGTCGCCCTGGCCGGCACGGGTCTCGCGTTCGTTGTTTCGATGCTGTGGGTGCGACAGATGGCGGCCGCCCACCCCGAGCCGGTGTGGGACTGGGCGTCGCTGGAGCCTGAACTCGACCAGGTCGTCTTTCCGCCAGCGTTCCAGTGGGGGACCGCGACGGCGGCGCACCAGGTCGAGGGCGGCCACGAACACAACAACTGGGCGCGCTGGGAACGGGACCCGGGGCCGGATGGGAAGGGCCGGATCCAGAACGGTGATGTCGCGGGCGACGCCTGTCAGCACTGGGACCGGTATCCCGAAGACCTGGATCGGATGAAGGACGAGCTGGGACTGAATGCGTACCGATTCAGCCTGTCCTGGTCGAAGCTCGAGCCCCGTCCCGGCGAGTTCGACGCCGCGGCGATCCAGCACTACCACGACGTGATTGCGGCCTGTCGCGCCCGGGGTCTCGAGCCCATGGTGACATTGCACCACTTCACGCACCCGCTGTGGTTCGAAGACATCGGATCCTTCGAGAACGAAGCCAACATCTCCCACATCGAGCGGTTCACGAAGCGGATGTTCGAGGAGTATGGCGGGAGCGTCCGGTACTGGTGCACGTTCAATGAGCCCGGTCCGTTCAGCGTGATGGGATGGGGGCTGGGTGTGTTCCCGCCGGGCAAGAAGTCGCCACGGACTCTGGCCCGGGTCATTCGCAACCTCTGTGCCGCCCACAGCCGGATGGTCGCGGTGATCCGGAGCCTGCCGAATGGAGACACCGCGCAGGTCGGACTGGTGAAGAACATCTTCCAGATGGATCCCTGGAAGCGGAACAACCCGCTGCACTGGTTGCTCTGCCGTGTGCTCGACCACGTGTACAACCAGGCGCTGCTCGGCTACCTCGAGACCGGACACGTCAAGCTGTCCATCCCCCTGTTGATGTCGGTGGATGAACGCATCCCCGGGGAGCGGGGGGACTTCGTCGGGCTCAACTACTACGCGAACCTTCTCATCGACCCCTTCATGAAGCGCGAGCCGCCGTTCGAGGCGCACAAGCGACCGGGGCAGGTCCTCACGGACATGCCGTACACGGTCTATGCGGAGGGGCTCTGGCGCGCCCTGCACCGCCTTGCGCGGGTGGGTCTCCCCATCTACATCACGGAGAACGGTCTGCCAGACGATCGAGACGATCGGCGCGCCACGTGGATACGCCGGTATCTGTTCGCGATGCGGCGGGCGATGGACGAGGGCGTGGACGTGCGGGGCTTCTACTACTGGTCCTTCATGGACAACTTCGAATGGGCGGAGGGCTATCGCATGCGATTCGGCCTGTACGCCGTGGATTACGAGACGCAGGCGCGGACGCTGCGGGCCGGCGCCCGGCCCTACATCGAAGCCATCGCCCGCAGCCGCGCTGCCGCGCACGGGGAGGACGCATGAGCGTGGACCTGTCGGACTGCGCTGCCGTCCTGCTCGCTGCGGGCCGGGGCACGCGGATGCGCTCATCGCTGCCGAAGCCGCTGGTGCCGCTCGCGGGCCGGGGCCTGACGCTGCGACTCCTGGATGCCGTCCAGGCAGCGGGCGTCGGTCATCCGGTCGTGGTCGTCGGGCATGGTGCCGACCAGGTGCGCGCCGCACTTCCGGCAGGGACGAAAACGGCCCTCCAGGCGGTGCGCGACGGGACGGCCAGCGCGGTGGATGCCGCCCGCGATGCCGTCGGAGATGCCGCCCGCGTGTTCGTGCTGGTGGGGGACTCTCCGCTGCTGCGACCGGAGAGCCTCCGTGCGCTCCATGCCCACCACAGCCGAACCAGCGCGGCGTGCTCCTTCCTGACGGCGACGTTCCCGGTCTCGTATCCGTACGCGCGGGTCATGCGGGCGCCCCACGGGGAGGTGGTCGCGTGCATCGAGGAGCGGGACTGCACGCCGGAACAGGCGGCCATCCGAGAGCTGCTGACCAGCCACTATCTCTTCGAGGCCGAGGCGCTGTGGTCGGCCCTGGAGCAGGTCGTTCCCCATCCCGAGACCGGCGAGCGCTATCTCACCGATGTCATCGAGATCATTGGAGGCTCCGGTGGGATCGAGGCCCTGTCCATCGCGGACTGGCGGGAGCTGGTGGGCCTGAACACGCCCGAGGACCTGGCATGGGCAGAAGGAGTCCTGCGTGACCGTGCCTGAGCTCGAGCCGGGCGCGCAGCTGCTGCTCGACCGTGCTGCCGCGGCGCTGCCGGGTCGGCCTGCATGGATCGGCCTCGCCCCGGGTCGGATCAACATCATCGGAGAGCACACCGACTACATCGGTGGGCTCTCCCTTCCGACGGGGGTGAATCGCTGGGCGGTCGTCCGCATCCGCCCTCGGACGGATGGCCGTGTCTGGATCCGCGCCCTTGATCTCGACGAGGAGATCACCGTGGAGCTGGCGCAGGTGCCCGTGCTGCCGGGTGGCTGGGCACGCACGATGGTGGGCGCCGTCCAGGTGTGTCGGGAGGCCTTCGGGCTCCCATCGGACGGGTTCGACGCCGTCGTGACCGGGGATGTGCCCCGCGGCGGAGGGATGTCCTCGTCCGCTGCGCTGTGCGTGGCGTGGGTGAACGCGCTCGCCGCCTGGCGTGGTCGGACGCTCGATACGCTGGAGGCGGCCCGGCTCGCGCAGCGGGTGGAGCATGTGTGGTCGGGCGTGCCCTGCGGGCTGCTCGATCAGGTCGCGAGCCAGGGCAGCGTTGCAGGGGCGCTTCTCCGGGTCGACTTCCGCGAGTCGTCGGTGCAGACCGT
>JAYYRS010000526.1:0-4821 GCA_036126975.1 Myxococcota bacterium | reverse complement strand
CGTGATGTCGTCGTCCGCTTCGGGCCGCTGGTTCGTCAGGACGATCACGTGCGTGTTCTGGCAGTAGTACTCGATCCCGGTCTCGGCGAAGTCGTAGTCGATTCCGTCACAGTCTCCGTCGCTGAGGTCCTGTGCGGTGGTCTCACCCAGGTAGGTGACAACGACATCCTCGATGGCCTCGGCGAGGTTCGAGGTGTCGATCGCAAAGTCCGTGACGTACCCGTGCACGTCGGAGAGGCGATCGGAGATCTCGGCGTGTGACGACCCGAGCGGTGCGATCGGGAAGAAGTCGTCGCTGTAGACGGAACTGACCGTGGAGCCGCTGCCGTCCGGACAGTCGTAGGTGTACGAGGCGTCGGGGCTCGTGCCGACCACACCGAATCGTGCCCAGTCGAAGTGCTGCGTGACGAGGTCGATCGCGTCGACGACATCGTCGATGCAGGCATCGGTGTACGCCCCGGATCGCCCCGGGTCCGGGCAAGGGTCGAGCATCGACTGGTCCATGTCGACGACGAAGATGATGTTCGGCTCGACCGATTCCGTGGTGGACAGGAACTCCTCGCCCGCAGACGATGAGCCCGCGCGGGCCACACCAGGGAGCGCGAGCGCAAGCGCTGCGGCGCCGGAGAGGCGGAGGAGTTGGCTGGGATTGGAACGCATCGGTGGCTCCTGATGCGGGACCGGAAGGGTCCGTCTTTGCCGGGGTGCGCCCCCAGATGGGGGAGAGGTCTCAGGGCGCGGGTCGGCGCGAGGGCGGGGGTCCCTCACACCTAACGGACCTTGCAGGTCCCGAACTTCACATGGCGAAGCAGCATGGATGCCGTCGCCTGGGTTTCGTTGACAGCAGCCGACTCTGCCGAGGTGGCCGTCTCGGCCATGCGGGCCGTGGCTTCCATCTCCCAGTAGTCGGACCGGAATTTGTTCTGCCCCAGCTCGGTCGAATAGCCGGGGGGCGGGTTTCCGCAGCGGTGGTAGGTCGCTGTGACCCAGTAGACGCCGAGGTTGTGGGTGTACGCCACGCCGCCGAAACTGGTCTCGGCGTCCGTCGCTCCCACGTAATCGCCGTAGGTGTCCGGGCTCGTATCGATGCCTTCGTCGATCGGCTCGGTCCAGCGCATTTCGTCTCGCGCGTGCTCGGTGCCGGCGTGAGCGGTGTTGACCGTCAGCATGTGCTTCCGGTTCTGCAACGCGATGCGCTGGTCGATCCCTGCAACCTGGAGGGTGCTGGCTCCGAGGACCGTGAGGATGGCCATCAGGATCAACGCGACCAGCATGATGTAGCCCCGCTCCCCACGCCGGCCGGACCACGGGTGGACGAGGCGGTCATGTGGGCAGGAGCGGGCGGGTCGTCGCATCACAGGTTGGCCTGGTAGCGGAGGTTGCGGACGGAGATTTCCGTGCTGAAGTATTGCCGGAGATAGTGGTCGCTGCCGGTTCCCGCAGTGCGATTCGCGAGAGACTTTCTTGAACCTGGGTATTTGTCTTCAGGCTCCTCTCTCGTGGACCGCGCCGTCAGCGACAACCGGACCATCCAGATGTCGTGCGCCTGGGTCGCCGCCGTCACGGCCGACCCGTCAACCCAGTTGGTCGCCAACGAGCAGTCCACGGAACCGGAAGTGCCGGACAGGCAGTACTCGAACTGCAGGTCTTCGATGTCGTCCACCAGCGGGACGTCGTCGTCGGCCGGCCAGTCCATGTCCAGGTCGAGCATCAGCGTGGGATGCTCCGGCGAGCCGGGCCCGACGCCGTCCGACAGGTCATCCACGTAGAAGGTGTAGACGTTGCCCTTCGAGCATGTCATCACCGGCGTCAGGTTCTCCGACGACCCACAGACGGCGTCGTAATCGGAGAAACCGGTGTTGTCGGATACCGGGATGGCGCCGCTCGTCAGGTCGGGGTCGCCGCTGATCTCCCAGAGGTAGGTCTCCATGCCCCGCATGTCTGCATAGTCGAAGCAGATCAGCAGGTCGCCGGCCTTGTACTGGGTCAGCTTCGTCGCGTTGTCGAGCATGCCCGGTCGGAATGTCACGGACGTCGTGCCACAGGCTTCAATGACTGTGTTCGACGAGTCCATCATCAGAGACGGGTCGGCGTACACAACCGTGATGGCATCGGTCCCGTTGGCGCCGTTTGCATCCCAGGGGATGATGACAGGCAGCTGGTTGGACTCCGAGCTGTTCCCCGGGTTGCTCGGCCCGAGGACGCCCGTGACGTACCCGCTCGTTCCGTACCCGGCCATGCGCACGGAGCGGGAC
The DNA here is from genome assembly GCA_036126975.1 of Myxococcota bacterium. GTDB lineage: Bacteria > Myxococcota_A > UBA796 > UBA796 > UBA2385 > JAYYRS01. The sequence goes on along the minus strand of JAYYRS010000526.1, from coordinate 2,566 downwards.
ACCATGTCCACCGCGAAGCGCATGTTCTGGTTCATCTCCATCTGCAGGTCCTGCGTGATGAACTGGCGGGACTGGACCGAGAACGTCGCGTAAAGGGCCGCGGTGACGAAGGCCGCGATCGCGATGGCCACCATGACCTCAAGGAGTGTGAATCCCCGACGGGCGAAGCGGACGAGCGCGCTGCGGTGGCCTGGACGTGCAGCCATGGTCAGTCCCGGAACCGGTAGGAGGAGACGGTCGTGCCCCGCCAGCTGTTGAACGCGCTGTCCTCGTACTGACACCGCACACGCAGGCGCATCCACGTCGCATCGGAGTCCATGTCCTCGACGTCCCAGGTCACTTAGTAGAGGGGCTTGCCGACCGGGCTGCGGGTCTCATCCTACCATTTGACGGGAGCCGGCTCGGCGCCGCCGCTCGGCATCTCGAGGAAGGCCCACGGGTCCGACGCAGTCGTCGGGTCCGTCATGGAATCCGTGAGGTCCGTGTGGCGCGACGAAGCGTCCCAGGGCAGGGACATCAGCCGCTCGACCTGGGCCTGGGCGAGGTAGGTGCATGCCGTCATGCGGCGGGCATCCCGGTTGGAGCGGACGGCCTGGCTGTGGAAACCGAACATCACGACGAGGGAGAACCCCAGCAGCGCTGTGGCGATAAGCGCCTCGATAAGTGTAAAACCACCGCGATGTCTCCGCGGCCGACGGACCGGGAGCGGTCCGGGGCGCCCGATGTATCGGGGCCGCATGCGCGGCCAGCGGTGACAGGGCGACAGCTTCATTGACGACTCGACGAGGTCTCGGTTCCAGCAGCGGCGGACCCAGCATACTCGGCGCCGAGCGTCGACTCCAGACGAGCGGCGCCGGTGCGGAACAGCCGCACGCTCACCTCGTCGGTCACCCCCCGGCTTGCGGCATGGAGGTTCACAAGCGTCAGGTCGATGGTTCCTGCCACCGTCGAGAAGTCGGAGGACGGATTGGTGATGAACCCCCGCGGCGAGAAGACGATGCTGTCGCCGTTGCCGGCCCCCGGACCCGCGAGGCTGGCCCACTGCCGCAGACAGACGCCGCGGGCCGTCCGGTTGCCCTCCGGTCCGATGTCGACGGTGCCTTCCGAGCGGTCATCGTCCGACCCATCCGCCGCCGTGTCCTCCGGCAGCAGGTCCCAGCTGCTGGAGCCCGATGACCGGTTCCCGATGGCCATCGTCCAGGAGCCCCCGTACCCTTCCGCGTCCGTGCACGTCCCCGGCGTGCCGGACAGCGTCAGCCGGGTCTCCCGTCCTGTCGATACGGCGAGGGAGCGAAGCTTCATAGTGTCAGCCTTGAGGCCCTTGGCGGCGGTGATCATGCGGAATCGGGGGATGTATGCCCGGGTGCTGCCCCAGCCGATGGCGGCGACGATGCCGACGATCGCGAGCACGACCGCCAGCTCGATGAGCGTCAGGCCACGCCGGGCCAGGGCCCTGGGCGGGCCGCACCGCTGCAAGAACCGTTCCCAGTGTGACACGTCCGTTCCACCGCTGATCTCCCCGACCCTGCGGCCCCCCGGCATGGAACTATTTTCCCTGTTGGGAATAAAGTTCCCAATCCGTCGGCAGCGGCTCATCGGGGCTCCTCTGATGGCAGGAGCGGCGGAGACGCCTCCGGACACACATCATCCAGGATGTCCCGGCGACGCTGGACGAGCCTCCGCGTCGCGGGAAGGTCGGGCAACGTGACCCCAGTCCCGGCCGCCTGGTCGAGCGCATCGTCGGCCGCAAGTAGCCACGCGCGGATGGGCGGAGCGGTCTCGGCACAGCGCTTCGGGTCCTCGAGCCCCGCCGACGCCTGTACGGCCGCGCGTGCGTACAGCTGCCAGAGCAGCGCCACGTATCGAACGGGCGTGGCCGGCAGCGCAGCACCCTCTCGCGCAAGCTTCATGGCCTCATCCGGGCGCCGCTGCCGGAGTCGCGCCTCCCCGAGGCCGAGCCGGTACTCGCCAGTGTCGGGCCTTCTCGCCAGCAGCCGCTCGTAGCGGTCCGCCGCGCTGTCGACATCACCGGTCACCATGAGCAGCAACGCGGCACTGCTTTCAACGCCCGCGTCGTCTGGTTCGAGCGCCCGCGCCTCGTCCAAACGCCGCCTCGCCGCATCGTATCGACCCGCCGCCCTCTCCAGGCTCGCCAGGCCCCGAAGGCATTCCACCGCCTCCGGCTCGACCTCGTTGCATCGCCGAAAGGCATCCAGGGCTGCTGCCCGCTGCCCCGCGAGGTTGTAGGTCCAACCAAGACCCGCCAGCGCCCCGGGGTGCTGCGGATCCTTCGCGAGGGCCCGGCGGAACCACGTCTCCGCCTCCACCAGGTCGTGGGCATCGAGAGCATCGCGGCCACGCTCCGCTACGCGCTCCGCGGAGCAGGCCATCACAAGGCCCAAGAGAAGCATGCGCGGCCGGCTCATGCATCGACCCCGTAGTCCCGGATCTTGTACAGCAGGGCCTTCGTCGAGATCTCGAGGAGCCGGGCAGCCTGGGTCCGGTTGCCTCCGGTCCGTTCGAGCGCGAGAACGATCAGATGCCGCTCGAGAGAGGCCGTATGGGT
>JAYYRS010000525.1:0-4557 GCA_036126975.1 Myxococcota bacterium | reverse complement strand
TGCAGGCGCTGTCTACGTGGTCTCGGGGCTGCTCAGCGCGGACACGGACCTCGGCACGGCCGGTGGCCCGAAGCTCGTGGGCGAGGCGTTGGGAGACCACGCAGGCATCAGCGTGGCCAGCCCGGGCGATGTCGATGGGGATGGTTTCGCAGATGTACTGCTGGGCGCGTATGACGCCGATTTCGGCGGTGCCGCGGCAGGCATGGCCTACGTGGTGTCGGGTCCGGTGTCCGGGGAGATGTCGCTCTCCGACGCGCGGGCGAGGCTCATCGGCGAGCAGGCCGGTGATCTTGCAGGCTTCACGGTGGCCGCCCCCGGAGATTTCGACGGAGACGGCCGGATGGACCTCCTGATCGGCGCCGTGGAAGAAGACACGGGCGGAGCCCAGGCAGGTGCGGTCTACCTGTTCGAGGGGCCCGTGAGCGGCAACGCGCGCCTCTGGACCGCTGACGTCAAGGTCACGGGCGAGAGCGCGGGCGACCAGGCCGGCTGGTCGATCTCACCAGCGGGGGACACCGACGGCGACGGACTGGCCGATGCGCTCGTCGGGGCGCCCTACGAGCATGCTGGCGGGGTCTACCGCGGAGGGGCCTACGTGATCCGCGGAGGCAGCTCCGGGACCTTCGGACTCGATGAGGCGGACGCCAAGCGCACCGGCGTCACGGCCGGCGACCAGGCGGGCTTCGCGGTCGGCGGAGGCGGAGATGTGAATGGAGATGGCTACGCGGACGTCCTCGTCGGTGCGCCGGAGGAGGACACCGGAGGCTCGGGCGCGGGCGCGGCCTACCTCCTCATGGGACCGGTCAGCGGGGAGGCATCTCTCAGCACCGCCCACGCGACCTTCGTGGGGGAGGACAATGACGACATGGCCGGGTCGGCCGTGGCCTTCGTCGGGGACATGGACGGAGATGGGTCGGTGGACCTCGCCATCGGCGCTCGGCTCGATGATGTCGCGGGGAGCGACGCGGGCGCGGTCTATCTGGTCCTCTCGCCGTCGTCTGGCACGCTCGACCTGGCGGATGCGTCCGCGAAGCTGCTCGGCAGCAGCAGCGGTGACTGGGTGGGCTCGGCCCTGGCGGGTGCTGGCGACCTTGACGGGGACGGCGCGCCGGACCTCGTGGTGGGCGTCCCCTACGATGACACCTTCGCAGCCGATGCAGGCGCGGTGTGGGTCGTCCTGGGGGGTGGACTCTGAAGGAGCGGGGGTTTGGCACGGTCCTCGAGACGCAGGCATCCGTGCCGCCCCGCGTGTCCGTTCAGAGCACGCCGACGTCGGCGAGGAGGAGTTCGACGACCTCCTTCTGCATGTCGATCCGACGCCGCTCCTCGAAGCCCATCCAGGTCTCGATGCACAACCCGATGCAGCCAACGGCCTCCACGATGATCTCGGTGCTCGAGGTCGCGACCGGGTAGAACTGCGGCGCCCAGTGCTCCGCCTCGCTCGCCACGTTGTCGTTGAGGGCCTCCACCGTGCGATGCACGATGCCGGGCATGGGGTCGACGCCGTAGACGATGGTCTGCCCGAAGCTGGGGGTCACCGCCGGAGAGTAGCGCTTCATCGATTCGTGGAGGGTGGCCACGAGTGCGGGCTGCTCATCGATGCAGAGGTCGAGGAACCGGCGCGCCAGCCGGGTCTCGAGGCTGGCGGAGTGGGGATCGCCCGGGAAGGCACGGTTCAGGTCCAGTCCGCCGGGCGCTGCGCGCTGCCGGGCACGATACGCGCCCGGATTCATCACGGGGATGATCAGAAGGCGCCCCCGGGCCGGGCGCATCCGGCCCTCCAGCAGCTCCTGGAGGGCATGCACGCCGGCGATCTCGTCGCCATGGATGCCGGCCTGGATGATGGCGGTCGGGCCAACCGCGTCCGCCTGGAAGACGTACACCGGGATGGTCGGCTCGATGAAGTGCACGCCGGCGTTGAGTGGCATGGGTCCTCCGTTGCGCCACCGCCTATCCCGGCTCGTCGCTGTCTTCTGCTCGACGGCTGCCGGACGGGACGTACTCGACGAGGTCGGCTCGGATGCTGCCGAGGTTCGTCCGAACCACCATACGCACGGGGATCTGCCGGCGGTCGTCGGTGACCCACAGCAGGAATCGGCCCCGCTGCTCGAGGTCTCCCTCGTGCGCGGTCCGCAGCTCGACGATGCGGGTGTCGACCGTCCCGAGTGGCGTGTCCCTTCGCCGCTCCATCCGGCGATGCAGGACCTCGAGGGTCCAGGTGTGTCGGCCGCTGAATACGGGAATCCGCTGCGTCTGGTCGAGGTCCAGCATGCGCAGGCGGAAGAACGCGCTCACGGGGTCTTCGACGCCGGGGTGTGCCGGGTAGGCATCCGACCACGAACGCCAGCCCGTGTCGCCGCGCTGCCTCCGCTCCACGTGGATCCCATCGGTGCCGAAGCGCATCTGCTGGTCCTGTTGGAAGCGGCCCTCGCGGAACCAGGTGTCGTAGGCGATGGAGCCGCCCGCCGGCTTCCAGGTGCTCCGGACCCGATCGTCGATGGTGTAGACCCGGGCGAACCAGGGCGCATTGCGGGCCATGCCGGTGGTGACCTGCCGTCCCTCTCCGTCTGGTTCAGTCCACGCCTCGGCGTAGCCACCAACCACGCCCATGTAGGTGACGGCCCAGCGCATGTATTCGCCCGTGGACGCAACCGGGCGGGATGGTGGAGATGCGGGCGCGGGACGGGATGCCGCGGCGGCGGCTGCGCCCAGCGAGCAGATGAGGAGGAGGGCAGTGGCGAGACGGGGATGAACCACGGATGCAGGGTAGCCCGGTGGAGCGTCCCGCCATGGGCGGTCCGGCCGGTCAACGGCGGCAAGGTCGGTCTCAGCCGATGGCGTCCGGGGGACGCCGCCATCGGTCATGCAACCACCACCACGTCCATGGTCGAGCCCGGATCACCGCTTCATAGAACTGCTGGCTGGCGGCCGTCAGCATCCCGACTGCGGCCCCCCGATCGTCGGGAACGTCCAGCTCGAGGGGGCGGAGATGGACGACGTGCTGGCCGTCCTCGTCCCGATACTGGACCATGCCGAAGACCGGCGCCCGTGTCCGCCAGGCCGCGACAGCGAACCCAGCCGACGTCCAGGCAGAGCGACCGAGAAAGGGCACTGCGATGCCCGGTTCGTGTCGCTGATCCTGCACGAAGAGCACGAGACGTCCCTCCGCGAGTGCGGCGTACGCCCGTTCCATGGCCCCCCGTGGCGGCAGAAGCTCCAGGTCGGGGTGGGTCCGCAGGCGGGCGACGACCGCTCTCGCCAGCTGGTCCGACGGCTGGCGGACGAAGATGGTCACGGGGGTGTGATCTGCGAGGCTGAGCAGCGCAAGATCCCATCCGCTGAAGTGACCCGCCAGGACGAGCGCTCCGCTGGACCGACCTTCGAGGCCTTCCACCCGGGCGCGGCGGCCTGCCGCGAGCTCGACGTAGGACCAGGCGAGCTCTCCGACGGTCCGCCGGAGTTCGCCAGCATGGCGCTCGGGAAAAGCCGCCTGGTGATTCTGTACGGCCAGCTTGCGCCGCACCGGCAGGACCAACCACCAGATCCATCCCAGGAGCCAGGGCATCATGGAGGGTCACCGACCAGGGAACGGATGCGGTGGAGCAGGGGTCCGGCGCCGGACACCTCGAGTCGGCAGACCAGCGCCCGCGCCGTCCCTTCGGGCAGCCGGGCCGCATCCTTTTCTGTCATCACGGCGTCCGATGGCACGCCATCGAGCGGCGCATGGTCCGGGCGCAGGTCCACGCGCGTCACGGAGAGCCGCTGATCCGCGAGCTGCCCCAGGAAGCCCCCCGGTCTGGCCAGACCCGCAACGGCGACGACAGGCCCGCGCACCGACGACAGCGCACGGGCGTCCGGCCCCCACCGCCAGTGGTCGGGGACGCTCTGGCTGCGCACCTGCGGAAGGACCGCACCGGGGCCGGGAACCGACCACGGCGTCTCCAGCGCCTCCACGTTGTGGACCCATACGAAATCGGCGCGGTCGAGTGCCCGCCACGTCTCTCGTCCCGTGCCCACCGGAATGAGGCCCCGTCCGGTCGGCCAGCGCGCGTCGATGCAGACGATGTCCAGGTCCCGCTGGAGCCGTCGGTGCTGGAATCCATCGTCCAGCAGGATGAGTCGTGCGCCTGCCTCTGCTGCGAGCCAGGCGCCACGGTACCGGTCGGGGCAGGACACCACGGGGATGCCACGGCGTCGGAGCATCTCGAGCTCATCGCCGAGGGGCAGCGTAGGGGGGATCCCGGGACGGCCGATGCGTGCGTCGGTGCCACCGCCCGGACGCCGGTACCCGCGACCGAGCACCCATGCCCCGGGCAGCCGGGCGGCAAGCCAGCCCGTGACGGGCGTCTTGCCGGTGCCGCCCGCGGTGAGGCCGCCGATGCTGACGACAGGCACGGGCGCCACGCGGGGTGCGGATCCGCGGTGGCGCCGGTGGCCCGCCACTGCGTGCACGATCGGAACGGCGGGCCACAGCCAGGGGCGTGCGGGAGCCTCGGGAGGAACCCGGGGCGCAGGCAGCGCGGCCACCGTCTCTCTCGCGCGCGCGGACGGCGGGGA
>JAYYRS010000524.1:0-12124 GCA_036126975.1 Myxococcota bacterium | reverse complement strand
GTGTTCCCAGGACACGCCCTGCGGTGCGTTTGCGTCCTGCGTGGATGGACAGTGTGTCGCCAAGTCGTGTGGAACCAGCACCGACTGCGGGATGCAGAGCTACTGCGACGCCGGTGAGTGCCAGCCGGGGTGCCAGTCCAGCGACGACTGCTACCCCGACGAGGTCTGCGATGCCGCCACGGCGTCCTGCGCCGCGGCGGCATGCCGGGACACGAGCCTCGATTGTGGGTTCAGGGAGTTCTGTGACCCAGCGGCTGGGGACTGCTACGAAGCCAGTGGGTACTACTGCTCGGACTGCCGGGACGACAGCGATTGCGGTGGAAACGGGAACCTGTGCCTGAACTTCGGCGCGCCGGGTGCGTTCTGCGGGGTCACCTGCGACACGACGCGGGACTGCCCGTCCGGTTTCGAATGCCTCCCGGTCGGAGACGCGAGCGGCAACATCATCTCGAACCAATGCCTGACCTATTGCTGGCTCTACATCAACGATACGGAGGGGCCCGCCGCCCCGGTCGCGGGGGCGATGCCGCCACTCCGGCCCACGCCTGTCGGGGTGCCGGCGCACGACGCGGAGACATGCCCATGAGCCTCGCGACCATGGTGACCGCGCTCCTCGGACTGGGTGCGTGCAGCGACAAGGCCGCCGTCGAGACCGGATTCGCCCCGGTCGTCGGCCCGACGCTGGTGGAGGACGCATCGCCGTCGGGGCTTTCGGAGGGAGGGACCCTCGACCTCGCCGTGACAGCCACGGACCCGGACGGTGTGGCGCGTGTCGTCGTCTTCCATCGCACCGAGGGCAGCGCATACTGGGACACGACGCCGATGGAGGCCGGCGATGCCCGGCGCTGGACGGCGACGATCGACGAGCTCTACGCGCCCGGCGTGGAGTACTACTACAAGGGCGTGGACAACGGGACACCGCCCGCAGAATCGTACCTTCCTGCTGGTGGGCCCGCCGACCCGCGCGTCGTGCCGGTGTCCGCGCAGGCAGCGGCGCTGCCCTGGACGGAGGACTTCGAGCTGGCGGAAGGGGAGACCTCGCTGTTCACGCTGGGGTGGTGGAGCCCCTCCATCGCATTCAACGGGTATCCCTTCCAGCTCACCGGAAACCGTTCTGCCGCAGGCGAATCCGCGGTCTACCATCCCCGGGGTTCCGCCAGCGTCGGCGTCCTCGAGGACTGGCTGGTCTCTCCGGCGCTGGACCTGGGGTCGCTCCCAGCAGCCATGGTGACCTGGCAGGAGTCGGGTGCATCGGTGGCCGCCATGGGTGCGCACGGGCTGTACATCTCGACCTCGAGTCGGGATCCGGCCGATGGCGGCTTCGAGCCGGTGGACGCGGCGCTCGCCGCACCGCTCGATGGCGGATGGGCCCGCTCCAGGGCGTATGACCTCAGCCCCTGGGCGGGCAATCCGCAGGTGTATCTCGGCTGGAAGTACACGGGTGCGGCGGCGGACGACTGGTACCTCGACGACATCACCGTGGGACCGCTGGCCGCGGATCTCGATGCGTCTCTCCTGTGGCTCCCGGATCCGGTCGCACCCGGAGAGCGGGCGTCGGTGACCATCGTGTTGACGAACGAGGTCGATGCGGCCGCCGCCGACCTCGTGGCCACGATGACCCTCCCGGAGGGTGGCGCAACCGTGGTCGACGAGACCGTCGAGGTTGGAACGATCGCCGGCCTCAGCTCGGGCGAGGCGACCTTCGAACTCGACCTTGACCCTGATCTTCCGCAGAACCGCTACCTTCCGCTTTCCGTGGCGGTCTCGGATGGGGAACGGACGTGGCGCTACTCCCTCCAGATGACGGTCGGCCTTCCGAGCGAGGCACGGGTGTCCGTCACGGTGGCGGAGCCTGTGTCCGCCAACGTCGTAGTTGGGGTCGGGGACCCCGCAGCCCCCGTGGCCAGCGAGACGGTCTGGGCGGGCCTGCTCGAGCCGGGAAGCCATGCGCTCGTGCTGGACGTGACCGATTGGTATGCACTGCTGCCACCCGGGCCCGGTGAGGACCGATGGTTCGCCGAGGTGTCGGCCGATGGCTCCGGGAGTGTGGATGGGTTTGGCGTGCTCTGGGGAGGACAGGAGACCGCAGCGACGCGATTGGCGGGTTTCGGCCCGGATCGACCCGCCACGGTCTATGCCCCTGAGCCGCCGAGTCCCACCGTCCTCAGCACCAGCCCGAGCACAGCATCACCGGGTGACACCGGCTTGCCGATGACGATCATCGTCCGGAACGACGGCGAAGCCAGCTCGGGTCCGGTGTCGGGTGAGCTGGTCGCGGTGGATTCCGATGTCTCCGTCTCGGCCGGGGCGGTCTTCGCCCTCGACGACGATGTTTGGCGGGCGGGCGAGCAACACGTCATCACGGGTCCCGAGGTCGACATCACGGCCGACCATGCGGACTCGACGCCGGCGCGATTCGCGCTGGTGCTGACCGACGGCGTGGAGTCGTGGACGACCCCGGTCGAGGTCGCGGTGCCCTGGCCCGTTCTGAAGATCACCGGTGTCGTCATTGACGACAGTGGGGCCGATGGCATCCTCGACCCAGGAGAGACGGCTTCGCTTGAACTCACCGTGGTCAACACCGGAGACCTCCCTGCGTTTGCGCCCCTCGCAGGTACGCTCCGCGTGGCGGGAACGTCGACGGCCGGTGCGACCATCACAAGCGCAGAGGGAAGCTTCGGCCGCCTCTCGCCGGGGGCCGACCGGGACGATGACTTCGAGCTGACCGTGGACAGCGGCGCGACCGGCGACACCCTGGACCTGGTGCTGGACCTGTCGGATGGCACTGCGAACTACGCGGCCTCGGCGCAGGTCGTGCTGGGCGAGGCCCCTTGGCTCTCGCTGTCATCGACGGATGATGGCCTCGCCGACAACATCGGGTCCTACCCGTTCGACTTCGTGAACGCGAAGTATCGCGTGAGTGGGACCCAGGTCGAGATCTGGGTTTCGTCGGATGTCGCCATCGATCCGGGCACGCTGTTCATCGAGGCGTGGGGTTCATCGAGCGGCGCCGACTACACCTACTACCGATGGGTGCTGCAGTCCGGGGCGGGGACGTTCCAGGGGTATACGAGCGGCGCAGGATTCCAGACCATCGGCTCTCTCACCGCTTCCTTCCCAGGCAGTGACGACGTCATCCTCCGGTTCGACGCGGCAGACATGGGCCTTCTCACAGACAGCTTCCGCATCGGGCTCGCGGCCGGTTGGTGTGGCCCCCCCGACTACTACTGCGATCACTTCCCGGACAACTGGGGATACCCGTACGACGCATTCACCAGCAGCCGCTGGTTCGACGTCCGCTGGTAGTTCCGAAGCGTCAGACCTTCGTCATCCCGTCGTCCAGTCGCGGGTTCCAGACAACCTCGATGGCGTGTCCATCTGGGTCCCGGAGCCAGGCGGCGCGGCCCCCCCAGGCTGGCTCGTGGGGTGGCCGCAGGTCGCTTCCACCGGCGGCCAGGCCGGCTGCATGGGCCGTGTCCACTGCAGCGGCAGCACCGACGTTGAGGCTGACGAGCACCGATCCGCCGGGCCCGGACAGGGGAGGCGCGTGCGCTTGGAGCGCCGCATCCGTGGCGAGTACCAGCCGGACGCCGCCGGCGTCGAGCATGGGGAGGTCCGTCGCGTCGCCGCGGGCGGGACCCAGGCCCAGCGCCTCATAGAACCGGCGGCTCCGCGTCGCATCCACGACCCGGAGTGTCAGGAACCGAAGCTGCATGGGAGCGCGCAGGGTCGTGCTGCCTACTCGTCGAGCTTGCGCGCGACGGCACGAACCTGCAACAGGTCGATGTTGGCCTCGACGAATCCGTCGGACTCCATCTGGACCTCGATGCCGCTGGACCAGCGCATCTGCATGTCCGGGTCGTCCTTCGCGAGCTCGTTGAAGCTCGACGTGGTCATCAGGCGCGGTACGCCGTCCTTGTCCCCGCGCTCGGGCTGGAGCGTACCGACCATCGAGCCGTTGAACCGCTTGATGGTCCCCTCGATGCGGACCTCCTTCGTCTCCAGGACCCGGTCCCGCTTGTCCTTGATCGTGGCCAGGAGGATCACGTCCGTCATGTCGAACTTGCTCTTGTTCTGGAGCAGGAACTCGAAGACGGTGATGTTGTTCTTGCGCTGGTCGGGCAGCTGCATCCAGCTCGCGTTCTTCACGAAGACATAGTTGTCCGCGTTGTAGATCGGGTCGTAGTCCTTGCGGGTGTCCTTGTCGGCGAAGAAGTAGGCGGGGACGACGGCATCGACCTCGACCCACCCCTCGGTGCCCGTCGCAGTGCGGATCTGGTAGCGGCCCTCGCCCGGCTGGCCCTCGACGGCCAGCGCCTTGCGCTTGGCCAGGAGCTGGACCTTCTCGTTCTTGGCCACGGAGCTGCTGGCGCTGCCGCCTTCTGGCTCGGCGAAGAGCTGCGCTCCCGTCTCTGCTGTCACCAGCATCTCGGTCAGCTGCAGGCCGTTCTCCCCGAGCAGCTCGAGGTCCACCGCCTGCAGCTTCTGGGCGTAGTCGTACATGAAGTACCCGCCCCCGGCGATGATCGCGATGGCGATGGCCGCCAGGGCGCCGACGGGCATACCCTTGCGGCTCTCGAAATCATCATCGAACGCGCTCGGGTCTCGCTTGACGAGGCCCTTGAGCTCCGGAAGTTCGATTGCATAGAGCCAGTCACTCGCGCCAGGCGGCTGGATCATGTCACCGGGCCCGATCTGCCCTTCACCCGCGAGCTTCTTGAGCTCCGCGAGGTCCTTGGCCGTGAACTGGCGGTCTCGCTGCGTGACGAGCCAGCGTGCCATCGTGGAGCTCCCTTCGCGCGCGCCCGGTCCGAACCACGGACGGGGAGCAGACGCCTTCATAGACGGGGTGGTGTACCGTGGGGTTCACGGACCGGTCAAGCGAGGGCATCGGAGGGGAGGGAGGTTTGACCCCCTGTTTGCATCCCCGGTACGGGGCGCATGTCAGGTGGTCCTGGCGGGGGAGGTGAACAGTGCCGGTGCTGGCTTCGCAGGTCGCAGACGGGCCGGAAAGGGCCGCGTTCGTGGCTTCGTTGACCGCAGCGGAGGACCGCCTCCGCGCGCTCGGCCTTACCGGCAGGGCCGCGTACGCCGCCTTGTGTCGCAACCTGGCATCGCGGTTGGGTCTCCCCCGCGCGCTCTGGCTGGAAGGCCCTGACGCTCCGCCTTCCGCTGCGCTCGAACACGTCCCGCTGGTGCCCGGCCTGGACCTGTTCGGACTGGCGTACGAACGCTTCTTCCCGGATGTCTTCAAGGGAGCCCGCGGGCAGTTCTTCACTCCGGGCGAGGTCATCCAGCTCACCGTCGGACTGTGCGCACCTGCGCCGGGAGAGCGAATCCTCGACCCGACGTGTGGCGCCGGTGCATTCCTGGTGGCGGCGGCGCGCATCGGCGCGGACGTGCACGGCATCGAGCTCGATCCCGAGCTGGTGGGGTTGGCGCGTCTCAATCTCGCCTTGGCGGGCATTGCGCCCGACCGGGTCCGTCATGGCGACCTGTTTCGCGAGCGGGCCGACGAACAATTCGATGTGATCCTGGCCAATCCTCCGTTTTCGGTGGAAGTCACGGATCGGGACGCACTTCGGGGAAGTGAACTTGCTTCGGGCCGCGCCCGCATGGCGTCGGACGTGCTCTTTCTCGAGGCCGCGTGGACGAGACTTCGGCCGGGTGGTCGGCTCGCCGCGGTGATGCCGTACTCGCTGCTGGTCAACCCCCGGTTCGCGGCGGTGCGGGAATGGCTTTCCGAGCGATTCGTGCGGCGGGCCGTGGTGACCCTTCCCGAAGGCGTCTTCCGGCCGTTCGGAGGCGCAGCCGGTCGGGCGGCCGTCTTGGTGCTGCAGCGGCGTCCGGCAGAGGCCATCCCATGGGTGGCAGCCTGCGTGCAGGACCCCGGCTACGACCCTCGCCGGCGGTCCTACACGCTGACAGGCCCCGGCGACATCCCGGCCTTGTTGCGGTCCGTCGAGGATGGCACGGCGCCGACGGCCCCAGCCGGGCGCGAGGCCTGGACGCCTCCTGTTCTGGATGGGCGTCTGCGGGGCGACCGCCCCCGGGTCGGCCTGCCCGACCTCGTGCGGCGCGCAGCGGACAGCAATGTCCGCCCTGCGCGTTCCTCTGCGGGAGCGTGGACCGAGGTGGACCTCGCGGATGTCGACAAACAGACCGGTGAGGTGCGTTCGGCCCGCGCATCACCGGGCAGCGCATTTCGAGGCGTCAAGACGGCCTTCGAGGAGGGAGATCTGATCTTTGGACGGATCCGGCCGAGTCTGAACAATGTCGCGCTCGTCCGGCGGCCCGACCCGGCGCTGCCTGCACGCATGTGCGGTTCGTCCGAGTGGATCCGCCTCCGGGCCGCGGTCCAGCCGCACTTCGCGTTGCTCGTACTGCGGAGCCGTTTCGTCCGGGAGCAGCTTCGCGACACCGGCGGGCAGACGCGTCCGCGCATCCGCGCAGCGGACCTCGATGGCGTGCAGGTGCCATGTCCGCCAACACACCTCCGGGCAAGGCTGGATGCGGTGGTGGAGGAGGCGCATGCGACGAGGCTGGCTGCACGCCGGCGACTCGATGCCGCTGCAGCCGCCTACGAGGCATGGGGAGAGGGTGCACTGGACGATGCGGGCCTCGAAGCAGCCCTGGATGCGCTCGAGGCGGACATTTGGATCTGAATCAGCTGCCTGCGGGCGCCCGCGCCGCGATGGCGGGCATGTCTGCACGGCGCTCCACGGGCAGGGCATCCCAGAAGAGACCCGACGGTTGCACCGGGGATGGATCCGGCCGGATGATTCGCGATGGCGTTGCGATGATCGTCACTCCGATGTCGTGTCGCTCCCGGGGGATGTCTCCAGCGCCGCGCACCTGGCTTTCATGCGCCGTGGTCGCCACGGGCGTCGCGGGGAACACGGCACCGCTGGCGTGCAGCAGCGCGTATTCCAGGTCTGCGAAGCCCCCACCTTTTCCGAGGCGCGCCCCTCGCTCGTCCACCGCCACGCAACCGGAGACGATGAGGTCGATACGCGGCACTGCGTCGACCATGAGTGGCCTGCCCAGCTCTGCCGCGCCCTTGATCGAGGAGGCCCGCCAGAGCGCATTGGGGGGAAGGACAGCAGGGTCGAGGGCAAGAAAACAATGTTCCTGACGAAGTCTTGGAACAGCGAGAAGGACCACCTTTCCCGCCTTCAGCGCGGCATGACGTACGGGCCGCTGGGGAAGGTCGGGGTTGCACTTGAGGACCCGGGCCGCCTGGAATTCCGGGGTTTCTGCCAGGGCGGCTGCCGCCGCCTCGGCGCCGATGAAGTTTGGGATCCGGCCTTCGACGCCGGGAAAGCGGGCGGCGCCAGCTGCGCGGATCGCGGCCCAGTGCTCGGCACGAAGACGCTGCTTGGGTCCGCTCCCCGGGGGGGCGCTCATGGGGCCGGGCCCGGGTTCGCGTCGCCGCGCGGATCCGCACCGGGCGGGCCCTCGAGCTTGAGGGTGCGAACGGTCGCAGGGGTGCCGGCTCTCCCGACGGTGGGAAGGGTCCACACTGCACCATCCCGCACGGATGCCACCGGAGGTCCCAGGGCCGCCGTGATGGCCCGCTCGGGATCGCCCCGCCTCGGTGGGCCCTCCCCCCATGCCGTCCTGTCCAGCACGACGGTATCGAAGCCCGCGGCATGGAGTGCATCCAGGTCGACCTGCCAGGGTGTCTCGATGCGTCCGGTCTCCCGTCCGAGCGCCCACAGATCCACGAGCAGCGGGCTTTCCGATAAGAAGGTGCGCTGCTCCGGTGGCAGTGCGCCCGGCTGATTCTCCAGCATTCCCCCGAGCAGGGGTCGCCCATGGATGTGCTGCCATGCGCAGGTGCGCTGCGAACCGAGCACGGGGACCACGGCGATGGCTCCGGTCTCGGGCCGGTCGGCGACCGCCTGCCAGACTGCGGGGACGTCGAATGTCCAGCTGCCGAGCGGAAGCGCCCCGGACCACAGCTGCTGGCCGGTGATTCCGAGCGGCAGGGCCCAGGCTGCCCAGGCTGCGCGGCCGGGCAGCCGGGCCAGCCCCTCTCCCGCAAGCAGCACGAAGAACAGTCCACCGACCTCGAGCCACCGGTCAGGGTGAAGCATGCGGTCAAAGCCGGGTACCCAACGCCACAGGGGAAAGCTCGGCAGGAGCCAGCGGGTGCCGCCGATGTCCTGTGCTGGCCCCAGCGCGAAGATGGTGCACACCAGCGCACAGCTGAGCCACAGGGCACGCCTGTGCCCCCGCCACAGGCCCAGCAGTGCGCCGACGGCCACGACGCCGGGGAGCCAGCCCTGCAGACCTCGTGGTTGGGAACCACTGAGCTGCAGGGCGTCCGCAAAGACCGGGGACATGAATTCCGCTGTCATGGGAGGCTGTGGCGTCCAGGTCCCCATGACGCGCGGCCATGCCACTGCGAGCATCCAGGGAGAAACGAGCAGCAGGGTGACGACGGCGGCGCTGCCGAGGTCCAGCGAGGCAGGCCGGAGGCCGCGCGTCCGGACCGCCCGCCATGCGAAGAACGGCGTCAGGAGGACGAGAAACTGCGCATGGAACCAGTAGCCCATGCCGGTGAGCGCCATGCCCACACCCGCGAGCAGCCATGCCCGTCGGCCACCCCGCTCGGCCACGTCCAGCAGGCCCAGCACGGCGATGGGGAGGCCGATCAATGCGACCTGGGTGAGCCGGCCGGCTGCGATCTGGCCGGTCAGGACCGGCAGCATGGCCCAGGCCGTGGCAGCCGCGAGTGCGGGGCCTCGCCGCTCCCAGAGTCGCAATCCAAGCGGCACGAAGGCCATCAGGTTGAGCGGGATCCAGGCGAGGGCGGCCACCGAAAGCCACAGTGGCCAGGGAAGGAGGCTGCGGGCGATGCCCGAGACGATGAACTCCAGGATGTTCCCGCCGTGCAGCTGCAGAAGGGGCGTGCCCGTGGGGAAGAACTGATGCGGATCGGAAAGGTCCAGGCGCCCGTCCATGAGGGCTTCATGAACCTGGTGGTGAAGGTAGACGGCGTTCCTGCTGTCGTCATTCTCGTACCCCGGAAGGGCCTCTGTGAGCCCTGCGAACCCGGGTCCCGCAGCGAGCAGGGCGCCAACGAGCCCAAGCGCCAGGGCCAGCAGGACCGTGGAGGCGTGGGCCCGGAGTTGCTCGGTCATCGCACGCCCCCTGGAGTTGGGCAGACCCACCAGACGAGTCCGCTGGCGGCCCCGGTGGGAGTCCCCCAGGCCTGTTCGAGGCGCGGCCGCAGACGGGTCCGCTCTGCGCCATCGGGCAGGTCGAGCACAGCGTAGCGGAAGCCAGCTGCAGCCAGGGCATCGAGGGAGGGCGGGGGGCAGCCCTGCCCGCGCCGGGTGCACCGATCCAGGGTCTGGACCGTCGAGTCGTCGGAGAGGAGGAACTCTGCCCGGGGCATGTCCGTGAGGGCTCGACCGTGGACCGAACTCCCTGCAAGGCGGATCGGACGGTTGGGCGTGAGCGCCGGGGAGAATGCCGGGACGTGCGCCACCGCACCCGGCTGGGGGTCCGCATCCCATCGAGCCCACACGGCCGTCGGCAGCTCCACGGTCGGCCAGGGCAGACCCGGGCCAGTCAGTGTCCGGAGACTGTCGAACGCCATGATGAGGCCGGCCCCCCAGGCCCGGGTCATGCGGATGCGTCCGGTCGCGATCATGCCGGCCCAGCCCAACCAGGCGATCGCGATGAACCGGTAGTACTGCCCGCCGTGCGCCACGGGCAGGTCCAACCAGCGCAACGCCATCGCGGGAAGTGCGAGACGCTGTCCCCGCAGCAGGAGGGGCTCTCCATCCATGCCGAGTTCGGGACCCATGGCCAGCACGACGCCGATGAGCACGGGGGCAAGCCAGGCCCGCCGGCGTCGGCCCAGCGCGAGAGCAGCGAGTGCTGCCCCGATTCCAAGGTAGCCCTGGTGCAGAACCATCGCCTTCGTCTGTAGCGGAGCGGTACCGGTGAGCAGGGTCGCAAGGTCCGCCACCGACGGAGGATCTCCCCAGGGGTCTGGCCAGCCGATTGGCTCGTAGCGGGGCTTGAACAGGTCCGTGCTCGGGTCGTACGCGCCTGCGTCCAACCAGACCGCTGCCATCGCGATGCCGACCATCGCACCGATCGCCGGCGGAAGGCTCCGTCGCACCCCCAGCCGGAGCCCGAGCCAGACCGCCGCGGCGGCTGCCGCCATGGCGAGGTACGGGCTGGTGAGTGCGCCAGCGGCCCAGACCAGGGCGACGAGGGGCGCAAGCGGCCAGCGCGCCGCGCCGCGCACGACGGCGAGCAGGAGCAGTGGCAGGACCCAGGTCTGGGCGTTCTCCAGCTGTCCTGACAGTGCGGCACCCAGTCCCACGGGCGCGAGCCCGTAGACCGTCCCGCCCAGCGCCAGAGCAGGCCCGCGGGCATCCGGCTCGACAGCCCGGACGAAAAGGACCACTGATGCAGCGCCGAGCGCCGGTCCCAGCAGTGCGCTGATGTTCACGACTGCGACGGCGCCGATGACCGGCTCCAGGAGAGCGCCGAGGAGCAGGATGGCCCACCCCACGAAGCGGGCACGGTGCGCGCCAGGAAAGCCGGCGCGCTCGGTCGGGTCGGGCCACGAGCCGTTCCGCAGTGCGTCCCCGACCACATCAACCGCCCAGGCGTGGGTCCCGTGAAAGGGGTTCGCCAGCATGCGGTCGGCGGGGTCAAACAGCCAGCCGGCGTGGAGCGGTGCCTGCGCGAGGAGGACCAGAAGGGCGGCGGCGAGGGCGGGGAAGGTCAGGGCAGAGCGTTCGCGCGGCTGCGGTGGCTCCTCCCGAACAGCCACGGGCCCGTGCGCAGCCGCCGGGTCGGGGTCGCGCGTCGGCTCGCGTTCAGCCGTTGGCACGTTCCGGATGGTCAGGCGGCAGCTCGGTGCCACTCACCTTGCCGCGAAGCCGTGCGATGACCTGCTCCTGCATCACGGCGGTCCAGACGCCGCCAACGACGTTGGCGACGATGGGCATCATGATGAAGAAGGTGGCGGACACACAGGCCAGACCAAACAAGACGAAGAACAGGACGAGAAGGTAGGTCGGGTCCTGCATCGCAACCCAGGTCGCTTCCATGACGGCCTCTCGGTGGAGAGTGTGGAGTATTCTGTCGCCCCCATGGCGGCCACCCGTCACGCGTACCTGGACCCTGACCGTGCCCATCCAAGCTCTCGTCCGCCCGCTGCCTCCGGGCGACCCCCGGTCCTGGCTCGCCCGCGCTGCACTCTCGCGAACGGAGGATGCGCCGCCGCATGTCGTGCTCGCAGGAACGGCCGACAGCTGCCTTGCAGCTGGGATTTCGGACGCTGACCCGACGCCGATCGCCTCCATCGACGGCGCACTGATGGCGGAACCGGACGTCCAATGGGTCGGAGGGCATGGGGTCGCGGTGGTCCAGCGCGATGGCCGCCCCATACTGGCCAGCTACGCCCGGCTGCGCTTCCGCGACGGATCCTGGTGGTGTCGCACGTGGGTCCGGCTCCCAGGGGTGCAGCCAGACCCGGCTGGGGGCGAAGACCATTCCGGCCTCGGTGGGCCCCCCCCCATCTCCCTGCGTCTGCTGCTCCCCCGTGCCGTGGCGGGAGAGACCGTTGTGCGGATGCGGGAGCCTCGCAGCCCAGGACCACTCCCCGCGCCGGACTTCACCCTCACCCTCCCCGATGGCGCCACGTTTCCGGACGCAGTGCAAGCGGCCGCGCACCGATTGGAAGCGCATTTCGTGAACAGCGGGCGCGGACGGCCAGCCCTGGTGGCCTGGACGACGGCTGGCATCCAGGCATGGCTGGGCGAGGGCAGGGCCGCGGCGGGCAGGCTTCATGCCTGGGGGCGGATGCTGTCCGCCGAGAACGACATCCGCGCGCTCGGCCTCTTTGGGCTCGGGGAAGATGAGAGGGGCGGTCGCCGTGTGCCGATGGTTGCCCTGGCGATGCAGCGCAGGGGCAGCGGGAGCGTCCTCTGGCTGCGACGTTTCGAGCGAAGGGACGACGGCAGGGCGCGTTGGGTGGACCCGGTTGGGTTGATCCGAACCCCCGGGCCGCCCCTCTCGATGTTTCCGGAAGACGATTGAGTGTCCCGTAGGGCCAGTGCCTCTGCTGGCTGCGCGGTTGCGTGGACGC
>JAYYRS010000523.1:0-20134 GCA_036126975.1 Myxococcota bacterium | reverse complement strand
CTGAGCATGCTGCTTGTGGCAGTGGGCCTGCTCGTCGCCGCCAAGACGCCCAGGCTGCGGCTGGTCATCGTGTTCCTGTCCCTCTCGGCGTCGCTCCGGTACGTGCTGTACCGCGGCGCCGAGACGCTCGTGATGCAGGAGCCCGGCGACATGATCGTGAGCTGCCTGCTCTTCGGGGCTGAGCTGTATGCCGTCATCACGATGGTCGGTGGCTACTTCCAGACGGCCATCGTGCGGCGGAATCGTCCCCTGGCGCTGGACCTGCCTGCTGATGAGCTCCCCAGCGTCGATGTGTTCATCCCCACATACAACGAAGAGCTCCATGTCCTGCGGCCCACGGTCCTCGGTGCGCTGTCCATGGATTACGCCAACAAGCAGGTCCATGTCCTGGACGATGGCTGCCGTCCGGAGGTCGCGGATCTCTGCCGTCGCGTGGGTGCAAACTACATCGCACGGGAGGACAGCTTCGGCGCCAAGGCCGGCAACATCAACAACGCCCTCCCCCAGACCGATGGCGCGCTCATCGCCTTCTTCGACGCGGACCACGTGCCGGTGCGGGGCTTCCTGAAGGCGACCGTCGGCTTCTTCCTGGAGAACGATCGGCTCAGCCTCGTACAGACGCCTCACCACTTCTACAACCCGGATCCGTTCGTCCGGAACCTGCACATGGGCGCCGTCATCCCGCCGGAGCAGCACCTCTTCTACCACGGCATCCAGCTTGGCAATGACTTCTGGAACTCGGCGTTCTTCTGTGGTTCCTGTGCCGTCATCCGCCGTCAGGCACTCGAGGAGGTCGGTGGCGTATCCCACGAGACCGTGACCGAGGATGCGCATACGGCGCTGCAGATGCACGCCAGCGGATGGGACTCCCTGTACCTGGACATCCCCCTTGCAGCGGGTCTCGCGACCGAGACCTACGCGGCCCACATCGGCCAGCGCATCCGATGGGCACGGGGGATGGCCCAGATCGTCCGGCTCGACAATCCGCTGCTGAAGCCGGGCCTGTCGCTGGCCCAGCGGGTCAACTACTTCAACGCGGCCTGGCACTTCTTCTTCGGTCTCCCGCGGATGATCTTCGTGATCACCCCCGCGATGTA
This sequence comes from Myxococcota bacterium, assembly GCA_036126975.1. Lineage (GTDB taxonomy): Bacteria > Myxococcota_A > UBA796 > UBA796 > UBA2385 > JAYYRS01. The sequence goes on along the minus strand of JAYYRS010000523.1, from coordinate 19,037 downwards.
CCTGCTGTTCGACCTGCATCCCGTCGACGCAGACGTGCGCGAGGTGCTGGTCTATGCCATCCCTCATCTGGTTCTGGTTGGGCTCGCTTCGGTGACCGTGAATCGCAACGTCCGGCACAGCCTGTGGCCGGAGGTCTATGAGATCGCGATCGCGCCCTACACCGCGCTCGTGACCACGCTGGCGATGCTTCTTCCTCGCCGCGGCAAGTTCAACGTGACCGACAAGGGTGCGGTGGTGGGCGCCACCACCTTCGACTTGCGCCACGCGCTTCCGCTGCTCATCATGATGGGCATCCTGATCGCCGGTCTCATCATGACGCCCATCAAGATGTTCAACCAGCCGCTCGACACGTTCACCATCGCCGTGGCCGCGATCTGGAACGGCTACAACGTGGTCGTGCTCGGTGCGGCCGTGCTGGCCGCCGTGGAGCGAAGGCAGCGCCGTCGGACCCACCGCCTGTCGCGGAAGCTGCGGGTCACGGCGGCGCCACTGCGGGGAAATGCCGCGGCGGCGAGCAGCTTCCAGTCGGTTGAAGGCGAGGCGTTGGATGTCTCGCAGGGCGGGGTCCGATTCCGTGTCGCGGGGAGCGTGGCCTTCCCGGAGCGCTTCACTGCGACCCTCGTCTCCCATTTCGGTCGGAAGGTCGACATCGATGTGGCCGTGCGGGCCGTACTGGCCATCGACGATCAGACCGAGGTCCGGGGAGAGTTCATTGCGCCGGACGACGATGCGCTGCATGCGCTGTCGAGCGTGCTGTTCAGCGACTCCGACAACTGGGTCGGAGACCGGTTCCGCTACGACACGTGGTCCGGGTCCTTCATGAGCCTGATCGTCGCCATCGGAGCGACCATCTTCCGACGGCCGCGCTGGATTGCCGCGTTCAATGCGTGGCGGGCATCCGAGGAGGCGCCCCTCATCCCGGGCTCCGAGGATGAGGCCTGCTACAGCTGCGGAGCACTGGTGGTCGAGGGCTCCACGCACTGCGAGAAATGCGGAACGCCCGTCTGGACGGATGACGAACTCAAGGCGAGACCCGTGCCCGCGCCCAAGCCGCGGGAGGGAATCCGCCCGACGCTGCTGCCAGTCGCCATCCTCACCCTGGCGGTCCTCCTCGCCGTGGGCTGGACCCCCGTCGTGCAGCTGTTCAGCGCCTACATGCCGATGCAGCGATGGGAGAAGGTGTCCTACCAGACCCGTCTGGGTGACCTGAACAAGGCCTATGATGCACTCCGGAGGCACACCGACCTGCTGGAGGATTCCGTGGCCGGGGGACGAGCGACGCCGCGGGAGTGGTCCAATGACCTGTGGACCATCCAGCGAGACTACGAGTTGTACCGGGGCGCCGAGAAGCGGGCCGAGGTCCAGGAGGCCCATGCCCTCCTCTCCTCGTTGATTCTCGAGCTTGCGGACGCAGAGAAGCTCCATCGGAACGGCGCGGCCCGGTCCGTGGTGCAGCAGCGCCTCGACACCATCGTCGAGCACCTGGACTCCGCTGGGCGGTCCCTTGGCCGGCAGGTCGAGAACGATGAGAGGAGCGAGTAGATGATTCGTGCCACCCTTGCTGCGGTTTCAGTGCTTCTCTGGAGTGCGGGTCCTGCGGCCGCCCAGGATGCGGACGACGCAAACGCCCCGGTCGCGGTAGCGGAAGCCGGGCCCGGCGAGGCCTCCGGGGTGGCGCCCGACGAGACGCCGCTCGTGGGCACGTCGGTCGTCCGGGAGGTCACCTTCGGGGGCGATCTGGGCCAGCCTCGGGACCGGATGCTGCAGGGCATCACCGCGGTCGAGAACATCTACTTTCCGACCCCGTCGGCATGGGAACTCACCGAGGATCCCCTTCTGCAGTTCCGGTTCGATCACTCGGGCTCGCTCGTTCCGGACCGGTCCGGCATGACGGTCTCCGTCAACGGTGGCGCCATCGTGAGCGTCCCGCTCGACGAACAGAACGTCACGGCGGGCCTGGTCGAGGCCCGCATTCCGCGGCATCTCCTGGAGGACTACAACACGATGCGTGTCGAGGTCGTCCAGCACGTCGGCGACGAGTGCGAGGACCCCTTCGACCCCGCCCTGTGGACCCGGGTGCGGCAGGACTCCTCCATCGTGTGGCGCTATGAGCGGGAGATCGCGAACGTCGACCTCGGGATGTTCCCGAAGCCGTTCTTCGAGGCGCGCGCCTATGACCCCATGGAACTCGTTCTTGCAGGCAGCGGAGCGCTCTCGGGGGCACAGCTGGAGGCACTGGGCGTGCTCGGCTTCGCCTTCGGACGGCATGCGGACTACCGCAAGGTGCGCGTCTTGCCGCCCGTCTCCGACCTGGCGGATGCAGACGCCCACGTGCTGGTGGTGGGAACGCCTTCGGAGAATCCCCTGGTCCGGCAGTTCGTGAGCCGGGATCCGGCTGCGGGGGAGGGGCTTGTCGCCTTGGCACGCCATCCGCAGGAGCCAGGCCTGGGGGTGCTCGTCGTCACGGGTGGCGATGCGGCGGGTCTGCTCAAGGCGGCGCGGGTCGTCGCGGGCGAAGACCGGGCGGAGGTGCTCAGTGGCGCAGAGTCCGCGGTGCAGTCCCTGGATGATGCCTACCCGGTGGAGACGCGCCAGGACCCCCTGCCGGCGCCGTCGGAAGACCGGTTCGATCTCGCGGCGCTCGGCATCGGAGACACCACCGTTCGCGGCTACTACGCACCGCCGGTCAGCATTCCGCTGCGACTGGAGGGTGACGCCAAGGTGCAGATCGAGGGAGCGCGAATCGGTGTGGACTACGCCTACTCCGCCCAGCTCGACAACCGGCTGTCGACCATGGAGGTCCGCCTCAACGGCGTGACGCTCCGCTCGGTGGCGCTCGATGATGACGAAGGAGAGGAGAAGCGGCGACTGTGGGTCGACCTGCCGTTCGAGCTGATGGAGCCGAAGAACGATGTGGAGGTCATCTTCCATCTCTTCCCGCGCGACTTCAGCCCGTGCATCTACACCACGGACGCGCACATCTGGGCAACGGTCTTCGACAGCACCCAGCTCGAGGTCGCGCGGGATCACTACACGGACATGCCGGACGTTGGCCTGCTCCGCTATGATCTGTTCCCCTACGGCAAGGCTCTGGGGGACGCAGGTGTGCTGGTCGTGACCGCGGACAGACCGGATGCTGCCGACGGCAGCGGAGTGATGCAGATCGCCGCTGAGCTTGGACGCCGCAGCACGGCGAAGCGTCCCCGCCTCCAGGTGGCTGCGGGCCGTGCAGGGCTGTTGACCGAGAATGTTGATCTGCAGTCCATCGTGCTCGTTGGAGACAACCCCAACAGCGTCTACGACGGCCTGGTGAGCGGCAATCGCATCACCCAGGCAGGGGGGCTCGAACGACGGGTCCGGGATCAGGGCCGGTCGGCCATGGGCGCTCGCGTGGGAGAGCCATACGGCAGCATCGAACAGACGATGTCACCTGCGGGCAACGGCCGGACCGTCCTGGTGGTCCGTGCGCCGGACCGTGCGTCCCTGCCCGAGGTCGCCCGGACCCTGCAGGACGAAGGCAAGCTGTATGCGATGCGTGGCAATGCGAGCCTGCTGGGCCCCGATGGGTCGGTCCGCAGTCTCGAGACCGCGCCGCAGGAGCGGGTGGGCGTCATCCCGTGGCAGTCCCGGCTGAAGGTCTTCGTGCGGGGTGCTTGGTTCCTTCTCGGCGTGGGCGTGTTGTTGTCCGCCGCGCTGCTCGCCTTCCTGGTGCGCGCCTGGGCCTCGCTGCGCGGCGGGCAGGCCGGATGAGCGGGTTGTCCGCCAGCGCGCTCGGGCTTGTGCTCGGATTGGCGTCCAGCCCAGATGCCGCCGGCGCCGGTCCGACGGCCCGTCGCATCGTCGTGGAGCCATCCATGGTGGCGCGGGCATGGCGTGCCTACGCTCGCCGTTTCATCCGGCGGAGCGGCCGCGTCATCGATCGGTCCGACGGGAACCGGACGACGTCCGAAGGCCAGGCGTATGCACTGGTCCGGGCCGCATGGGCAGACGACGAGGCGACGTTCAACCGGGTGCTGCGTTGGACCCGCACGCATCTCCAGGGGGGCGACTCCACCGCGCTGCCGGCCTGGTGGTGGGGCCTGCGGGACGGAGCCTGGGGCGTCGTCGACTCCAACCCCGCTGCAGATGCCGATGTATGGATGGCATACGCCATGCTGGTGGCCGCGGAGCGTTGGAATCGTCCGGAGCTCCTCCATGAGGCCCGGGGGATGATCGCCTCCATCTGGAGGGGCGAGGTGGCCGCCGTCGGTCCGTGGACGGTGCTCCTCCCAGGCCCATGGGCGCAGAGCCAGGACCCGGTCCGCATCAACCCGAGCTACCTGCTCCCCTTCGCGTTTCGCGCCTTCGCGGAGGTCGACCCCGACCACGACTGGATGGCGCTCGTCGACGGCAGCTATGACGTGCTGGGAATCTTGATGTCAGGCGACACCCTCCCGCCGGATTGGGCGCACTTCGAACGGAGCACCGGACAGCGCGCACCGGAACCCGACGACGCGCCAGAGAACAGCGCGGCGCATGGCTGGGAGGCGCTTCGCGTGGCCTGGACCCTCGCGGCGGATGCCCGCTGGCACGGTGAGCCCCGTGCGCGGGCGTTGATGACGGCGTACGCCGACCTCGCGGAGCGGTATGGGCAGGACGGACGGCTGGGGGCCATCGTCGACGGGACGGGTGCTGCGCTGGTGCCGTATGGTTCGCCGGCGCTGTACGGCAGCCTCCTGGCCGCCTGGAGTGAGGTGCATCCCATGGCCGCCGCGCATGTCTTCGAGCAGGAGATCGAGGCGCTCGCCGGCCCGCGCGGCCTCGGGGGCTGGGGCGCGCCAGACGACTACTACGGGCACAACTGGACCTGGCTGGGCGTCGCGTTCTGGACGGGCGTCGCGCTCCCACCGGGAGGGTCGAGATGACAGCACTCGTTCTCTCGATCGCGCTCTCCCTCACGCTGGCATGTCCTGCTGCAGATGCCGCGACACCTGCAGGCGAAGCCGCGATGCCGGCCGCGAACGACCCTCTTGGCGTCATCGCACTGGCAGACGCGCTGGGGTCCGAGGGCAGGAACGACGAGGCGCTGGCTGTACTCCGTTCCGCGCTGGATACCCCGGCGCTGGTTTCGGAAGCGAGTGACCGGCTCACGCGTCTCCTCGTGCGCAGTCCGCCGCGCCGCGCCTGGGCGCTGGGATACGGAAGCGCTGCGGCGTTGGATGGCGACAACGACCTCCTGAAGCGAATCGTTGCGCAGTCCATGCTGCAGGATCCTTCGCCACGCGTCCGGGTTGAGGGGGCGCGCACCCTGGACGCCCTGCGACAGGCGAGTCCGGAAGACGAAGCCGGCCGGATCGCGGCGGGGGATGCCTGGCTGCGCCTGGGTCGTCCAGACCAGGCCATGGAGGCCTATGGCGCGGGCGGCGGGAAGAAGCTCTCCCAGAGAAGAGCCGCGGCCCTGCTGGCCATGGGCCGGTACAAGCGTGCGGCCGAGAACGCGCCGCGTGCCGTGCCAGAAGCCTGTCGCGTGGCGGCGACGCCGGTCGCATGTGCGCTCGGACTCGCCGACATGGGTTTCCCCGGCGCGGCCGCCGGCCGGTTGGAGCGGGAGCTGCGCAACCGGCACCCCACGCTGCGCAGCCGTGCGCAACGCGCCGCCGGGTACGGCACGCTTGGCGCACTCCACGTGCGGTCCGGGCAGCCGGACCGGGCGATCCGCGCATGGCAGGACAGCATGGCCAACCAGCCGTCGGAGGACGTGCGGCGCAAGCTGGTGGATGCCCTGCTCGCCAGTGGAAGGGTGGGGACGGCGCGCCGGTATGTCGACCTGGATGATCCATGCATCGAGCGAGGCGACTGCCCGGCTCGTGCGGTGAAGGCGGTCGTTGTTGCGCTTTCGGTGGATGTGTCCGGAGACGGTCCTGCCGTCGCCCGTGCGATCGGAGAGGCGGAGCGTCTCGACCGGGACCAGCCGATCGTGGCGCGCCGCGCCGCCCGTTTCCATCTGGAGCGGGACCGGCCCGAGGCAGCGCTCGGGCTGCTCGAGCCGCTCCTTCGTTCCCAGGCCGACGACGAGGCATTTCTTCGCTTGTACAGCCGGGTCGCCATGGCGCTTGACCGGCCCGCGCTCGCGGTCGACGCCTGGCGCGCGGGGATGGCGGCAGCGCGGACACCGAAGCCCTTCGCGCGTCGCCTCGTCCGCTACGCCGACCATCAGGTCCGCGCTGCGGAAGCGTCCAAGGACGCGGGCCGCTCCGAAGACGCCCGGGTCCGCTACATGCTCGCCCTGACGCCGTCTCCGGGCGATGGTGATCGCCTCTGCGGACTGGGCGGAGCGCTGTGGGCCGGCGGACGGATGGAGCAGGCCGAGAAGGCCTACCGGACCGTGCTCGAGCAGGAGGCGGACAACCCGGTAGCGCTGCGCTCCTTGGTGCTCCTGTTGCAGGGGCGGGGTGATCTCGCGGGTGCGAGACAGCTGCTGGAGAGCCACGACCTCGATCATCCGAGGCTCACGCACCTCTCCCACGAGCTCCGATCGCTGGCCCGGGCCGTCGAGGTGGCGTCGCTCCGGGAGGCGGGCAGCCCGGCCGAGGCGCTGGCGCGGGTCGAGGCCCTCCTGGCAGACGGGCCCAATGACGTCCGCTTGCTGAAGCTGCGGGCGGATCTCCTCGGCGAGCTCGGCCGCCACGTCGACGCCGCGGAGACCTATCGGATGGCCCGAAGCGTCGACACCATGGACGACCCCTACATCACGCTGGGCGAGGTCTATGCACTGCTGGCCATCCAGCAGGTCGATGAAGCCCGAGCGCTCATCGACACCGTGTCCTTCGCGGGTCCGGCGGGTGCGGATGCCAGGGCGGCAGAGCGCGCCGTGGAGCGCGGCGAGGCGGCGATTGCACTGGCCGAGGGGCGCGACAGCGACGCGATGGCCATCTACATCCAGCTGCTCGAGGCCGATCGGAACGATCCGGCGACGGCCGAGAGTCTCTCGGAGGCGTACGCGTCCCGAGGGCAGCTGGGCCCGGCCCTGGCCTGGAATGCACAGGCGCGAAGTGTCCGCTCCAAGGACCAGGGACTCCGGGCGCGCTACGTCGAGTTGCTCGTCAGCGCGGGGCAGCTTGGCCAGGCACAGCGGATGGCGCTCGCCCTGTCGGCAGAGGCGCCTTCCGTCGAGCACCTCTCGCTGTCCCGGTCGGTCGCGCAGGCCCTCGTGGTCCAGCGTGCGGCAGGAGCAGCGTCTGCCGGCGAGCTCGAGCAGGCGGAACGGTTGCTGCGGGACCAGCTCGACGCCGAGCCGGACAACGCAACGCTGCTGGTCGCCTGGGCACGGCTCAAGGTCGAGCAAGACGAACCGGAGGAGGCATGGGACGTACTGCACAAGCGGGTGCTCGCGGCCGACCCGGTTCATCCTGGCGCGCTGGCCGCCGTTGCGGGCATCGGACTGGGCAACGACCGCGCGGCGGACGCCGTGGACACGTGGCAGGAGGCTGTGTCGGCGGGCGCTCCCTCCTGGGTCTCTGCGGAGCTCCGGACCCTGGAGCTCGCGTCGCGGCTCGCGGAGGCGCGGGAGCGGCATGCCCGGGGGCTGCAGGTATCTGCGGACGACATCGTGGCGGAGGCGGAGCGCTGGTATGGGACTGCGGATCCCCGGCACCAGACCATGCTCGGCGAGGCGTGGATGGCCATCGAGCGGCCCGAGCGTGCCATCGGTGCATTCGAGATCGCACGTCGGCAGGCTCGGAGTGCGTCGGCATCCGCGCTCGGGCTGAGCCGCGCACTGGTCGCGGTCGGTGAGCCAGCCGCGGCAGAGTCGGTGCTCGCTGACCAGTGGGCCGCATACGGCGCGCCAGAGGTCGGTGCTGCGCTCGTGATCCTCCAGCGAAACCGGGGTCGGCTTGCATCGGCCCGGGGGATCGTGGCCGAGCTCCGTTCGCCGGCAGGTGAGAACCCGCCGGCGAGGGATGGATATCGGAGCAGCTCTGCGCGCCTCAAGGTGATCGCGTTGCCCGACGGAACGGTCCCGGCCGACGATCTGCATCCCGTTGGGCCGCCGAGCTTCTCGCCACCCCCGGGGGCCGATGCCGTCGCCCGCACCGCCGCTGGGCCATGGCTCTCGGTGCAGTCCGGCTTCGGCTATGCAGGCCGTCCTGGTGTCGCGGGCCGAAGCTTCATGCAGGCCATCACCGTGCCCGTTGCGGCCGAAGCGGACCTGGGGGGCGCCGTGCGCCTGCACGGAGAGATCGTGCCGGTCCGGGTCTCGGACGGAGAACGCGAGGAGTCGGGAACGGGGGGCTCGCTCGCGGCGTTGTTTGCGCTGGGAGGACTGACCGGTGAGGCCCGGATCGGCCGCAGCCCGGCCGGCTTCACCGTGGTGCCCGCGTACAGCACCTACAAGTTCGCGCTCGCGACGCAGCTGGGCAGGGGTCTGGGTCTGGGCCTGGAGGCATCGCGTGCCCCGGTCACCGACTCCGTGGCCGCCTGGGCGGGCGCCACGGACGCCACGGGCGCATTGTTTGGCGGAGCACGCGACAGCTGGGTGGGGGCGGACTTCGGGTGGGGAGGCGCAGAAGGCCAGAACATTGGAATCATCGGCCGGGTCGGTCATGCGGAGGCGCTGGGCGCGACCCCGGACATCCCCTGGAGACAGGGCTATGCCTATGGGCGCACCCGCCTCACGGAGGGCGACAACCAGCAGCTCTGGCTGGGTGCGTCGGGCATGGTCCTGGACCACGAGCGCCAGGTCGATGGCTTCCGCTCGGGGGAGGCCGGCATGTTCAGCCCTGAGTTGTTCTGGTCGGCGCTCGGCCGTGTCGAGGGCATCTGGGGGCTCGACGAGGGCACCTGGACGGTCTGCGCATCGGCCGGGGCGGGTCCCATGCAGGTCGTTGGAGACCAGACGCTGTACCTGGGTCCGGGGACCTACGCGGCCTACCAGCTGCACGGCGCGGTGAAGATGGCGCTCGCGGACGACTGGACGATCCACGCGCATGGTGACCATCAGGGCAGCCTCGGGACCTGGAGCCAGACGACGGGCATGCTGCAGCTGCGGTACGGCCGGATTGGCGGGTCCCCCCTGTCTCCGTCCGCGACGGTGGGTTCACCCATCCATGGCCCTCCGATGGCGCCAAGTACGCAGTGCGGCAGCGAATGGGCGGGGTGGACGCCATGAACGATCGCCTCATGATGCTCCTCACCATGGCGCTGTTCTGGCTGGGCGGGTCGCGCACGGCGATGGCGGCCAACCCGGACCGCTTCCGGGTGTCCGGCTCTGGATACGACGGCAGTGGCGCGCTCCAGCTCTCCCATCCGGCGAGTGGAGGACAGTGGGCCGGCTACGCTGGCGGAACGATCGTCGACAGCGAGCAGCTCACCACCGACCCTGCGGTGCTCCGCATGGCGGGCGGTCAACTGGGCGCTGGACTTGCGCTGCATGATCTGCTCCGGGTCGACCTCGCTCTCCCGGTCTACGCGTCGATCGTCCGGGCCGATGCGACGCAGGAAGACGGTGTGGCGGGCGTCGTCGACCGGGGCGTCGGTGACTTCCGCGTCGGCCTGACCGTACCCATCCTGCCGGCGACGTCATCCTCGGTCGGCATGGGCCTTTCACCCTGGTTCGACGCCGCGACGGGCGACCCCGAGGCTGGTACGGGCGATGGCCAGCCCGGCGGGGGTGCGGTCCTCAGCATCGGCAGCGGAGGAGGCAGGACCACCGGCTGGCGGTTGAACGCCGGGGTCATCAGTGGAGCCGATGGTCCGGGCGGACGCTTCGGGGCGGGGTTCGACCACCCGGTCCGGCCGCGCACGCGCATCGGCGTGGAGCTCATCGGAGAGCAGACCTTCCGTGATGACGGGCTGCAGCGCGTCGAGGCCCACGGCTATGCCCGCTTCCGGGGCGCCGGTGCGACGAATGGAACCATCTTCGTGGGATCCGGGCTCGTCCCCGGGTCGGGCTCACCTGCGCTCCGGGTCGGCGTGAGCCTTTCCTGGATGAAGCCGGGCATCGACGCGGACCCCGACGGTGATGGCATCCCGAGCGACGAGGATGCATGTCCCTGGACGCCCGAGGACGGCGACGGCGATCCGGACCGAGATGGCTGCCCCGAGCCCGATGCCGATGATGATGGCGTGCCGGACGCGGTGGACGACTGCCCGGACGAGGCCGAAGACCCGGACGGATACGCCGACCGGGACGGGTGTGCCGATCTCGACAATGACTATGACGGCATCCTCGATGTGTACGATGCCTGTCCACTCCAGGGCGGCCCGGCGGCGACGGGTGGTTGCCCGGATGAGGACCAGGACGGCACGCCGGATCGGGAGGACGAGTGCCCGAGCCGCCCAGGTCCGTCCAGCAGCTTCGGCTGCCCCGACTGGGATGGTGACCATGTCCCAGATGCGCGGGACCGCTGTCCCACCCACCCGGCCGACCCGAGCATCGACCCTCGGCGGTCGGACGGTTGCCCGTCCGCGGCATGGCGTGGCCACGGGCGAATCCTCTCGGATGATCCCGTGTACTTCGCCTTCAACCGGGCAGGCGTGGACCCCCGTTCCGTTCCGATGCTGCTCGAGGTCGCGCGCATCATCAACCGCAGCCCGGACATCCTGCTGGTCGAGGTTGCCGGGCATGCAGATCGCGTCGGGAGTCCGGGCTACAACCGTCGCCTGTCCCGCCTGCGTGCTGCGGCGGTGCGGGATGTTCTCGTTCGCCAGGGCGGGGTGGATCCGCGGCGTGTCGTCGCGGTCGGCTCTGGTGAGGAGCGCCCCGCAGCATCCAACGCCACGGACTCCGGTCGCGCGGAGAATCGTCGTGTGGAGTTCATCATCCGGCGGAGCGCCGAAGAACCGCATGCCCCACCGCCCGGGTACCGACCGTAGCCATCGCGTCGTCCGCCTCCTGCGCTGCATGGTCGCGTGTCTCGGGCTCCTGGCCGCGGTGCCTGCCCATGCCGCGAAGCCAGGAGAGCGGCGGCCACCGGAGTACGGCCAGATGCGACACCGCGCGCTCGCGCAGGATTTCGCGGCAGGGGGAGCGGTCATCGGCGGTATCGCCATCCCTCTTTTGGTCTCGATCCCGCCCTGGGCCGACTACACCGCTGTGGAGCGGGATGTGGTGATCGACTCGGCCGAAGGTCGCTCTGTCGCGACCGACTACGTCCTCCGTGGTGGAATCGTCAGCATCAGCGCGGGGACCGGGCTCGCCTTTGCCGGCTGGATGGTGGGCGGCGGCTACCGGACCGGTCGCTGGCACTGGGCGGTGCTGGGCGGTGTTGGCGGTTCCGTGGTCGGCGCGGGTATCGGGACGGGGCTGGGGCTGTTGACCCATCGGCCATGGACCGGCGAACGGAAGAACGCATCGGGGGAGCGGGAGTGGGTGCTCGGGTACACCATCGGCATGCTCACCCTCACGACGGCCACGGCGGTCGGGACCACCGCGGGCGTCGTTCTTGCGGGTGGGGAGGTCAAGGGCAAGCCGAAGACCGAGGTCCAGCTGGTGCTGGGAACCCAGCAGGATGTCGGAGGCCGGACGGTGACGACGCCGTCGCTTCGCGGACGCTTCTGAGGGGTGCATGCGGTCCAGCGGCCCGCCGCCTGTTGGGACGCCTCTCGGCGGACACCCTCAGGGGAAGGTGAGGCGCAGGTACGCGATCACGTCGGCGGTTTCCGTCTCGGTCAGGTTCTGGGGACCCATGTAGCCTGAACCGTTGATGATCACGTCCCGGAGGTCATCGTCCGTAAGCGTTGGGACGACCTCGGGATGGGAGGGTGCGCTGCCCGAAGCTCCGTCCGGGCCGTGACAGTAGGGGCTGCCGCAGGATTGCGCATAGATGATGCCGCCGTTCGCGGTGTCGCCTGTGCCGCCGTCGGTGTCGCTGTCGGTGCCGCCGTCGGTGTCGCTGTCGGTGTCGCCGTCGGTGTCCGTGTCGCTGTCGGTGTCGCCGTCGGTGTCCGTGTCGCCGTCGGTGTCCGTGTCGCCGTCGGTGTCGTTGTCGGCACCGGCCGGTACGGCGCCGGTATCGCTCGAGGCGTCGTCGCCCTTGTCACCACAGGCGGCGAGCAGGAAGCAGACGGACAGCAGGCGCATGCGATGCGTGGTCATGGGTGCTCCTCGGTTGGGGATGCACCCACAGTAGTGACGCCAGGCGGGGCCTGCATGCGTGATTGGACGTCGCTGCTGTAAAGCTGTGCCATCCAATCGCACGGGCGCCTGCGGACTCACCCCGCCGAGAGCGGTGTGTCCACGTCGAGGAAGAAGTCGGGCATCAGCTCGTTTCCGGGCGTCACCGCGTAGCGGTCGAGGTCATCAACGCCCGTCTCCACCAGTACATCGTCGTCGATGAAGAAGTGGCCGCCACAGGTCGCCGCATCTCGCGTCAGGACGGCATGGGCTGCATCAGCCATGATCTCGGGCTTTCGGCTCATCGCGAGGGTCTCGTCCCCGCCCAGCAGGTTCTTCACGGCAGCGGTCGCGATGGCGGTCCTCGGCCAGAGGGCGTTCACGCCGATCCGACCCTTGTATTCCTCTGCCATGCCGAGCACGCACATGCTCATGCCGTACTTTGCCATCGTGTAGGCCACGTGGCCGCTGAACCAGCGAGGGTTGAGGTTCAGCGGCGGGCTGATGTTGAGGATGTGCGGGTTGTCCGCCTTCAGCAGATGGGGGAGGCACTTCTGGGAGACCATGAAGGTTCCCCGGGTGTTGACCTGGTGCATGAGGTCGAAGCGCTTCATGGGCGTGGCCAGCGTTGGCGTGAGCATGATCGCGCTCGCGTTGTTCACGAGGATGTCGACACCCCCGAATTTCTCCACCGCCTGCTTCACGGCGTTCTCGACCACCTCCTCGTGTCGGATGTCGACCACGAGCGGGAGCGCTGTCCCGCCCGCCGCCTCGATCTCCTGGGCGGCGGTGTAGATCGTGCCGGGGAGCCGGGGATGCGGTGTCGCCGTCTTGGCTGCAATGACGATGTTGGCACCGTCCCGAGCGGCGCGCAGGGCGATGGCCTTGCCGATCCCGCGGCTTGCACCGGTGATGAAGAGGGTCTTTCCAGCGAGTGTGGACACGGTGCACTCCGAGCGGGGGGATGACGCGGCGCTAACCCAGGAGGGCCGAGGTGCCGGCATGCCAATGCCGCCCGTCCGGGAGATGGCGCCGGACGCGTGCCTGCCAAGGCAGCTTGGAGCCTGGGCGCGGGTCCGGGTCGCCCCGAACGAGAGACCCCGTCCCGCGAGGCGGGACGGGGTCGACAGCGTCCATGAACGCCGACGGCCTCAGTTCGCGTAGAACGCCACGATGACGGCGGAGCCGGGGTTCGAGCCGACAACGTTGGAGTTCCAGGTGTTGGTGCCTCCATCATCGGGGCTGTAGCTCGTGATGGCCGCAGCGGGGATGGCGAACATGCCGTTGGCCGCCGCCGAGGTTCCGGTGTTCAGGTCCGTACCCGTGGTGAACAGGCCGTCGCTGTCGTCGCCGTCGAAGTAGTACACGGTGCAGCCGCCGCAGGAGACCGTCGCGCCCTCGATGGGTGTGCCGGCGTTGTCCCACACGAAGCCGACCATCAAGCCGTCGGCGCTGACGGTACCGGTGTAGCCCGCTGCCGTCGCGGAGGCGTCGATGCCGTCCATGGTGGCGCGGGAGATCGAGAACGCGGTCTTGCCCGAAAGCGTGTCTCCTTCACCGAGGCCCGAGTAGTCGCCGGTCAGGATGCCGGTGTTGGTCGGGTAGGGATCCGTGGCTTCGCTGTCGCAGCTCGCCACGCTCATGAGGAGCCCCAGGGTGCTCGAGGTCACGACATCGCCGACCGTGAAGGCACCGCCGGTCGTCGTTGCCTCTCCGAGGACTTCAGACTCCCCGCCAGAGAGGACCGGGGTGGGATCCAGCAGTCGCACGCATGTGCCGTCGGCCACGGGCGCCTGGGTCGTGAGATCGATGGACTGGCCCTCGAGGGTCCAGCCGCCGGTCGTCGAAGCGGTGTCGGTGTCGGCATCGGTGTCGGCGTCGGTGTCGGCGTCGGTATCCGCATCCGCGTTGGAGCCGGTGTCCGTGGCGTTGGCCCCGGAATCCTTGTCACCGTTGCAGGCGGCGAGGGCCAGGATGGCTGCGAGGCCGAGGTAGGTGTGATTGCGCATGGTGTCTCCTCTCTGGGGGTCGATTGTGCGACGCTCAGTTGGTCGCGATGAAGTTGGAGAACACGGCGTAGCCAGGGAGGCTGCCGAGCAGGGTCGGCTCCCAGCTGTGGGCCCCGCCGTCGTCGATCTCGTAGGTGCTCACGCCGGCTCCGGGCAGGAAGTAGCGACCGTCTCCGTCGGCGGTCGTCGCGGCGTTGGCGGCACCACCCGTCGAGAAGAGCCCGTCGGAGGCGTCGCCGTCCTGGTAGCTGGCCACCAGCGCGCCGCATGTACTGCAGTCGATCGACGCACCGGTGACCGGTGCGAGATCGGCGTCCAGGAGACGCCCGCCGAGGAAACCGTCGCTGTCGAGGCTGCCTGCGTAGTCGATGAGCTCGCCTTCGAGGGTCACCTGGTAGGTGCGGCTCAGATAGGTCAGGTTGCCCTTTCCGGTCTCGCTGTCCATGACGTAGACGTCACCGGCGCCCAGGCCGACCACGTCATCTGACTTGACGCCGTTGGCGCTCTGCAGCACGTCATCCTGTGCCACTGCGGCAGTGTCGCCCTCGCCGGGCTTGCAATCGTCGATGACGACGAACATCCCGACGGCAGGCGCCGCGCCCAGGTTGTAGATGGCGAAGGCGCCGTCATCGCAAACCTGCCCGCTGGCGAGGTCGTTGGGCGGCTGGCCGGCCAGCACCGGGCTCGGGTCGATGGCGGTGGCGCACAGGCCGTCGGATGCAGCAGCGGGGGTGAGCGTCTCGAGGTCGACCGCGACACCCTGGATCGTCCATCCGGTGACCTCATCGGGCTGCTCACCACATGCCACGACGTCGGTCGGGCCCGTGTCGACCGTGCCGTCGGACTTGTACTCGATGCCGCGACCCCAACAGCCGGCGGTCATCAACGCGGCGGCAGCGGCGAGCTGGCGAACGGGGAACGTCGAGTGGCGGTTCATCATGGCTCCTGGAGAAGCATCGCCGGTATCTATCACCCGATGAAGCCCCAGGCGGTGACAAATCGACGGGTCCGGACGCACTCCGGGGGCCGCGCGTCCGCGGGGGCGAGCACAGATGTTAGAACGACGGCGCGGTTCCGCCCGGAGATCTCCATGCTCGTCGCTGTCGCTGCCCTGCTTTCTGCGCCCGTCGCCCATGCGGGCTCCATCGCCACTGCCGGTATTGTCGGTGGTGTCGACTCCAGCGCTGCGGTCGGCAATGTCGCGGCGATCCACTGGAACCCGGCGGCCATCGCCACCGTGCCCGGCGTCCACACGCTGCTCGACTCCACTGCCATGTTCGTCCGGGTCGACGCGACGACGACCCGCAACGGCGGGATCGATCCGAACACCGGGGCGCCCTACGAGGTGGCCCAGGCCCGCGTCACGGTTCCGAACGTCTTCCTGGGCGGGACCTGGCAGGTGGTTCCGGACCGGCTGACCCTCGGCCTGGCGCTGACAGACGCCTTCGTCGGCGGTGCGGACTACGGGGCCAGCGAGGACCCCGATGGTGACGGCCTTACGCCACCGTTCACCGGCCACCAGCGATACCACGCAGTCAAGACGTCGATCATCACCGCCCAGATCCGCCCCGCCGTGGGGGTGACGGTCGTCGAGGGGCTCCATCTCGGTGGCTCCCTTGGCATCCAGTACAACATGCTGAATGCGCTGACTGCCAGCGACATCCTGGGCACCGAGGGCCTGGACCCGGCCGATGTCGCGGCAGGGACGAACGAGAATCCCTACTCGTATGACTCCGTGCTGGAAGGCGAGGCCCGCGGCTGGTCGCTCGGCTGGAGCGCGGGGGTCTTCTTCGACAAGTTCGAGAAGGCCCAGATCGGATTCTCGTGGGACCACGCAGCGCAGTTCAGGGCGGAGGGCGAGGGAACCGTCACGGTCCCGGCGGCGCTGAGCACCTCGGGCGACCGTCTTCCTGTAGATGCAAAGGTGACGTTCGAGCAGGCGATGCCGGATATCGCCAGGTTGTTCCTCAACTCCCAGGTCAACAAGAAGGTCAACGTCGGCGCGGGCATCGAATACCAGATGTGGAACGCGTGCTGCGGCGGACCGGATGGGGACCTCTTCATCGGCGTCACCAATGCGCAGGGCAATGGGATCGGTCCAGCGGATGGCGTCTCCACGGAGATATCGCCGACGCAGGTGAACCCTCGTCGGCTCTGGAATTCCTCGAACTACCACGTACTGACCGGCTTCAAGCCCTCCAAGCAGTGGTGGACGGGCCTCCGACTCTCCTACAACCAGAGCGCGGTGCCGGACTACGCAGCCTCGCCGGCCAATCTCGACTTCGAGAGCTTCGGTGGCGTGCTGGGCGCGCGCTACAAGATGGGCGAGAAGGGCAAGGTCGTGCTGGGACTGAACTACGCCAAGTACTTCCTCGTGACGCGAGAGGTCACGACCTCTGCCTGGAACCTGCAGGACGGCGACTCCCGGTTCAGCCCGTCGCTCCCGTCGAAGACGAGCACCAATGGGACCTACTCGGGCGCGACGGACGGCGTGAACATCCGGTTGGCATTCAACTTCGACTGACCCGTCATGGCGGCGCGGGCCCCATGGTCCAGCGCCGAGGTCGCGGATGCAACCGGCCGGGAAACGCCCCGGGCGGTGGGCCCTGCGCATCCTTCACCGTTCGATGCGGCAAACGTACGGCTGGCGAGATACCCGCCGCACCCGCCTGCCAGAGGACCCTCATGCCCGTGATCTGCATGGAATGCGTCGCCAAGATGGCGCACGAAAAGACCGACTCACTCTTCATCTATACATTCCGTTCCCCGCTGCTCGGGGACAAGACCATCGTGGCCAATCTCACGAATGTCTACGCGGTCGGGGACCGTGCCGGGATCGCCCAGCTCGGGACCTTCCTCCCTGGGATGGAGATGAAGCCGCGCAAGGTGTTCGGGATCGACTCGGAGGGGATGGCCATGGGTCCTGTCGATGCCGAGCTGGACGCTGACCTCAGTTCGCAGTTCGACGCCGATGCACCCCTCCGCAGCTTCCGGGTCACGCTCGAGGTCGAGGTCGAGGCGCGGTACCCGGACGATTGCCGAAAGCTGGCGCAGAAGGCCGTGAAGAGTGGACGGTTCGAGGTCTCCACCGTTCACTGAAGCGGACGCAGCCGCACGGTTGCTGCCGGCGCTTCCTGGTCGTCTCGGCCCCCCGGTGCAACGTGGCCGGTGATCGCGGGCGTCGATTCCCCGAGGGCTACGTGTCGGCTGTCGATCCGGAACCCCGTCGGGTCTGCTGCACCAGGGCCTGGGCCAGGAGGATGGCCGGTCCCATCACGGCATCGACGGTCAGGGCGCTGGGATCCGTGGGGACCACTTCTCCGACGGCCACGACACAGCCTCCCGAAATGCGGCTCTCCTCGTGCGCGTGCAGGACCTCGAAGAGGGGCTCATGCAATCCGCCAAGCAGGGCAGCGGCCTCCTTGGCCGTCACCCCCGACACCCGGATCATGTCGTGCAGTATGGGGTCCGGCAGGGGCACGTCTGCCGCGTGGTCGCCGCGAGCCGCAACGATGATCGTCGCGAGTGAGGGAGGGCCAGGCAGCGTCACCCGAACGGTCAGGCGGGCGTCGTCAGAGGCGGTGTGCGCGTCCACCGCGACGTGCAGGCCACCGACCTCTCCCCGGGCGAGGAATCCGCGTTCATGGCGGTCCACCGAGAATCGCCGGTCTGCGACAAGGCGCTGCCCCCACTGCCGTGCTGTCTGTTCGACGACGGACGGGCCCGGCAGACGGAGCGCACCGTCCTTGCGGACCAGCGTGACGACACTTGCGGCTGCGAGCGCGCCGAGTCCGAGGTCGAGCCAGGCCAGTCCTGCGAGCAGGACCAGTCCGGATGGCAGTGGCGCTCCGGGCGAGATGATGTCCAGCGGAACATGCTGTTGGGCGAGCATCACGCCCGCAATCGGGATGCGCCCGGCGGAAAGCAGCAGCGCGACGCTGCGTCGGATTGGAGTGCCGCTTCCGAGTCGCCGGAGGCGGCGACCAAGAGCACCGTGTCCAAGGGTAGACAGCGCAGCCAGCAACACGCCCAGGATGGCCCATGGCACCCGACCGGGGTGGTCGGGCGCCATCGCCACGAGCGGTGCACCGACCGGCACCAGTGCGGAGAAGCTCCCAATGAGTGCACTGGCCCGTTCGAGCCCTCCGGGCCGCGCGTTCCCCCGTGCCGCCGCGAACACGAGGGGGACCCGCGCCAGCAGGGCGAGCTGGACGAGCGGAATGCAGGTGAGGGTGCTGCCCACCGCCGCCGCGAGCCAGCTCCAGCGGTCCAGTCGAGGGGTACGCAGGGTCGTTCCGTCCCGGCGGTCCCCTGCTTCGACCCATCGCGACGGCCGGCTCATGGCGCGGGCTGTATCCTGGCGCCATGGCACGGGAGACCCAGGACGGGACCAATGCAGCCTTCGTGCTCACGGCGATGATGGTCTGTGGGCTGCTGCTCGGTCCCCTGCTCGCACTGTCGACGCGGCTGCCCATCAGCATCGCAATGCTGATGGGCAGCGGCTTGCCCCTCGCAGTCGCCGGTGCACTGCGTCATCGCTCCGCCCGCCAAGCGGACCGTCGGCTCGCGGCTCGCGTCAGAACAGAGGCGGTGCACCAGGGAGCGCTGTGCGGTCTGCCGGTGCAGACAGGTCCTGCGGACCGCACTCCGGGACCGCAGGCGCTGTCTGCGCGAACATCGTTCCTGCTCCTGCTCGCGGTGCTGTGTGCGGTGGTGCAGGGTACGGCCGGCGGGGTGCTGTCGTGCCTGCTGCTGGCCGCCCTCTGGATGGGACTGCTCTGCCGGTGGCGTTGTGTGGGGCGCGCGGGGCGAGCGGTTCATGGTGACACCCAGATCGGGCTCGTCCAGGCGCGCTCCGAGATGGTGCGCGGCATCCGGCTGTCTTCACAGAGGGCCGGTCGGTCCCCCTCGGACAACGACAGGCAGTCCCGCC
>JAYYRS010000522.1:0-3033 GCA_036126975.1 Myxococcota bacterium | reverse complement strand
GGAGGGTCGTCCCGTCTTCAGAGATCCGGCAGGTGCGGGGCGCGGGGTCTGCTGCACCGAGATGAATCAGGCTGCCCGTTTTCCGATCCCATCGGGCGATGTCCCCCGCCTGCGAGATGGCTCCGACGTAGCGGCCGTCCGGTGTCGTGCAGGTGGCCGTGGTCGCCACCTCGAAGGCGCGTATCCGTTCTCCATCCGGCGCTTCGATCGAACCCTCTCGCGTCCCGCGGACGGCGACCTCCGCCGTATCGGCGTCGGGTGGGGCCGCCTCCTCGGTTGCGAGGTCCGCCGGGTCGAGGGACTGCGAGACCCATCCGCTGGATTCGAGGTGCGCCAGGTACCGTTCTCCGTCCGCGGTCAATCCGACCTGGTCCGCCGTCCCGAGTCCGGGCGGCAGCGGGAGGAACCGTGCAGGCTCCGGATCCCGGTTGGACCAGATGCGCACGCTCTGGTCGGCAGAAGCGGAGGCCAACCAGCGGCCGTCGGGACTCATGCGCAGCGCCGTCACGCGCCCGCGGTGGCCGCGGAGCACGCGAAGGACACGGCCGTCCCTGCGATCCAGCTCTTCGACCCGCCCGTCTTCGCGGCCACGAAGCAGGCGGTCGCGGGTCTCATCGATCAGGAGAGCGGTCGCAGGAACCCGCAGGGGCTCGGTCTCGAATTGTTCGGTGCGCAGGTCGACGGAAAGCGTGCGTGCGTGGTGCTCCCCGCTGTCCCGATGGGTGTAGTCGACGAGAATGTGACGCCCGATCGGGCTGAACGTCGCGGTGTGTACCTGGACGGGAGTGGGGGTGCGGGTGACGCCTCGCATGTGGGTGAGGTCCGTGAGGCGCAGCCGCCCATCGCCCAGGCTCAGCAGGTGGCTTCCCTCAGCATTGATCTCGATGTGGCTCACGCCGGGATGTCGGATCCGAGCGGGGTCTGGCAACTCACTGTTCCAGAGATGGACGCTTCCGTCCCGGCTGGCGATGGCCCAACGTGTGCCGTCCTGGTCAAGGGCGGCCGTGGTCGGGGCGCCAGCGGCCATGCCGTCCTCGGTGGGCACCGTCCCGCTGGCCACGCTGGCGCCGGTGTGGTCGATGATGCTCCAGCCCCCCTCCGTTGCGACCAGCACGTGGCTCCCTGTACCGCTGATGGCCACTGCAGCGGCGGTGTTCGAGGACGTGTCGGGCGTCCAGATTCGCCGCGGTTCACCGTCAGCAGGGTCCCACTGGAAGATCGCGCCGGTCCGCGTGACGAGCAGCACCGCACGCCCGTCTGGACGGAATGCGGCCGTCACGACGCCGGAGCCCGTGATGCTGCCGGCCCGGGCAATCGGAGCGGCGTCGCGCGCGACCGACCAGAGCGCGGGCACGCCGCCCGAAAGTGTCAGGATCCGGTCGCCCTCCGGGGAAAACTGGAGCGCCTCGACCGGTCCATCGAGCCCACGGAGGACCCCCTGGCTGAGGGTCTCGTGCAGGGTGCTGTTGGCGAGTTGGGTCCACAGCAGCCGGTCGCGCGCTCCCGCACTCAGTCGGAGCTGCAGCGCGGCCTCGGTCGGATCGTCGCGTACATCCTTCGCCGCCAGCAGAGCCGCGTCGGCGTCGCGCCGTGCCTGTCGGGCTCCGGAGCCCCAGGCGAGCACGCTCGCGGTGACGAGCAGCGCAAGCACGCTGACCAGTACGAAGGGCCAGGCGGGCATGCTCTGGGGAGGTGGCCGCCGCAGCCGCGGTGGCGCGGGCTCGATCTCCACCTTGGGATCGGTCACCTCGCCGGCAGCAGTCGGGACCCGGGCGTGGAGACGAGGCCAGGCCTCTGCGAGCTGGTCGTGAGACAGCGTGAGGCCGTCTCCTTCCGGCCCACGTTCATCCTGCAGCAGACCGCCCTGGATCAGATGCGCGACGATCGCATCGTGATGTCGCTCCTCTTCGTTGTCTGCATGCGGCCGGAGGTGCGCGCGGGTGTGCCAGGTGCCGCGGGCTGGACCGTCCCGCCCTCCTGGCAGCGTCAACGCACGCAGCACGCGCAGGGCTTCGGGACGTCGCTCGGGGGGGAGCCCTTCGAGAACATGGTCTGCGAAGTGCGCAATCGCTTCGGCGGGCTCGCCGATGGCGCGCCAGCTGGCGTCCGTCAGACGGCGACCCGAGCGGGCCGCCCACATCCGTCCGGCCGCCGCTGCGAGGTGGGGCAGCGGTGGACTCAAGCCCGCCACTGTTCCTGCGATCCTGTGTGCGAGCTCTGGATCCAGCTCCAGGCCCGCCCGCTCGGCAGGTCTGCTCAGCATGGCGCGCAACGCACGCGGGCCGGGGTCCCGCAACAACACCTGGTGGGCCTCCGAGAAGGCCACTGCGTCGAGGCGCGT
This sequence comes from Myxococcota bacterium, assembly GCA_036126975.1. Taxonomy (GTDB): domain Bacteria; phylum Myxococcota_A; class UBA796; order UBA796; family UBA2385; genus JAYYRS01. The sequence continues at coordinate 692 of JAYYRS010000522.1, read as the reverse complement.
CCCCGTCTCGTCAACGATGAGTTCCCCGCATCGACCGAGGTACTCGATCCGCAAGCACAACAGGACGCTGACGGGTCCACCCGGTTCCGAGGCCTTCCGCCAAAGGGAACGGATCACGCGCTGTCGCTCACTGGACGGAAGATCGAAGACCGCCTCGAAGGGGTCGACGACCACAAGCTGTTCCGTCCCCGTCTGTGGTGGATGGCCGATGGCCGTGCCGATGCGGGACTCGATGTCGCCGGTTGGCCGAAGCCCGCGTACCTGCCACGGCCCGGACTCGTGCAGACGGGGGATGAGACCGGCCTGGACCAGGGACGTCTTGCCGGTCCCGGATCCTCCTGCGAGCAGCAGCAGGCGCGGAGCGTGGTCGGCGCGAAGTTTCTCGAGGGCGTCGGCGAGGGTGTCGAGCTCGTCGTCCCGGCCCGTGAACAGGTTCGCATGCTCCGGCCCGTGGGGCGCGAGCCCCGGCCAGGGTCGTTGCAGCAGGGGACGGAGTTCGGCCTGGGAGTCGGAGGCCAGCAGCGCCAGGGCCCGACGGTCTCGTGCGTCCTCGGGCGCGGAGAGCGTCGCGCGGGCTGCCTCCAGTGCGGTCCAGGCGCCACCGGTGCCCGTCATCAGGACCTCCGTGACGGCTCCGATGGCGAGGGCCGACCCTCCTCGACTCAGTGGCGTTCGCGTACCGATCACAGCGG
>JAYYRS010000521.1:0-3823 GCA_036126975.1 Myxococcota bacterium | reverse complement strand
GCTCGACCGGCTCGTCTCGGCACCGCGGTCATCTGATGACCCACGCGGTGTCCGGGTGTTGTACGTCTCACCCCTGAAGGCGCTCGTCTACGACGTCGAGAAGAATCTGCGCGCTCCCCTTGCGGGGATCCAGGCGGCGGCGCAGCGGGACGGAGGCCAGCCGCCGGTGGTCCGAGTGGCCATGCGGACAGGAGACACACCGTCGCGAGAGCGGCAGCGCTTCACCCGTGACCCGTCCGATATCCTCGTCACGACGCCCGAATCGCTGTTCCTGCTGTTGACCAGCAAGGCGCGGGAAGCCTTGCGGACCGTCGAAGTGGTGATCATCGACGAGATCCACGCGGTCGCTGGCACCAAGCGGGGTTCACACCTCGCGTTGAGCCTCGAGCGACTCTCCGCACTCTGCGCCACCGAGCCCCAGCGGGTGGGCCTCTCCGCGACCCAGCGCCCGCTTTCGGAAATCGCATCGTTCCTGGGAGGCGACCGTGCGGTGGAGATCGTCGACGCGTCCGAGCCGCCCTCGCTCGACCTCGAGGTCATCGTTCCCGTGGACGACATGGAGAATCCTCCCCCGCCAGAGCCGGCGCCGGTGCTGCCGCCCGTCGAAGGAAACCTGCTGGGGATGATCGATGAGGAACTGGCGCTGCCGAACCCGGCCTCCACGCTGCCCGGAGACCGCGCGGGCATCTGGGCGGCCATCCCGCCGCGCGTCCTCGAACTCGTCCGGTCCCACACGTCGACCATCGTGTTCTGCAACTCCCGTCGCCTCACCGAGCGGCTGAGCCAGCGGCTCAATGAGCTCGCGGTCGAGGCGGGACTTACCCCCGTGGCACGGGCTCATCATGGTTCGGTGTCCCACTCCGAGCGCCTCGTCATCGAGGAAGCGCTGAAGTCGGGGACGCTGCCATGCATCTGTGCGACCAGTTCCCTCGAACTCGGGATCGACATGGGGGCGGTGGACCTGGTCATCCAGATCGAGGCGCCGCATTCGGTGGCCAGCGGCCTGCAGCGGGTCGGGCGCGCTGGACACCAGGTGGGGCAGCGCAGCCGGGGGCGCATCTTCCCGAAATATCGGGGTGACCTGCTCGAGGCCGCGGTGGTGGCGCGGGCGATGCGGCGGGGTGAGATCGAGACGACCCGCATCCCCCGGAACCCCCTCGACGTGCTCGCGCAGCAGATAGTCGCGGCCTGCGTGGTCGAGGATCGGACCGTCCAGGAGATCGGGCGGCTCGTGCGGCGGGCGCGGCCGTATCGGGAACTATCCGAGGATGCACTTGTCGCGGTCCTGGACATGCTGTCGGGCCGGTACCCCGTCGACCTGGGGCCGTCCGATGGAAGCATCCCTGACGAGCGCGGCTTTGCGGCCCTCCGGCCTCGCCTGCACTGGGACCGGGCCACCGACACGCTCAGCGCCCGCAAGGGAGCGAGACTCGTTGTCCTGGCGAATGCGGGAACGATTCCCGACCGGGGCGCCTACGGCGTCTTCCTGGCGCCCGACGGTCCACGGGTGGGGGAGCTCGACGAGGAGATGGTCCACGAGTCCCGGCGCGGAGACACGTTCCTGCTGGGTGCGAGTACCTGGCGCATCGTGGAGATCAAGCGGGACCGGGTGATGGTTGTACCGGCTCCCGGGGAGGCGGGCCGGATGCCCTTCTGGCGGGGGGAAGGGCCCGGGCGACCGTCCGAGCTGGGGGCTGCGATGGGACAGCTGGTGCGTGACCTGGGAGACCGGCTCGACGAGGGCGGCGCACCGGCCTGGCTGGTCGAGCACTGCGGGCTGGATGACCGCGCGGCCGCAAACCTGGTGTCCTACATCCGTGACCAGCGGGACGCGACCGGCACGCTCCCCACGGATCGGGCCATCACCCTCGAGCGGTTCCGCGACGAACTCGGTGACTGGCGCATCTGCCTGCTTTGTCCCCTGGGTGCACGGATCACCGCGCCGTGGGCAATGGCGATCTCGGCGGTCCTGGAAGCCCGCTCGGGCTCGGAGCTCCAGGCGCTTTGGACCGACGACGGGATCGTCCTGCGCGTGCCCGATGATGAAGATCCTCCTGCGCTCGATGACCTCCTCCCGGATCCCGATGAGGTCGAAGAGCTGATCCTGGAACAGCTCGCGGCGTCCTCGCTGTTCGCGGCGCGGTTCCGGGAGGCCGCCGGGCGGGCCCTGCTGCTGCCGCGACGCCGGCCCGGCCAGCGCACGCCCCTCTGGCTCCAGCGGATGAAGTCCCAGAAGCTGCTGGAGACGGCCCGACGCTATCCGTCGTTCCCCATCGTGCTGGAGGCGTACCGCGAGTGTCTCCAGGACGTCTTCGATCTGCCTGGTCTGGTCGAACTCCTGCGGGGCATCCGCTCGCGCGCCGTCCGTGTGGTGGAGGTGGAGACACCCCAGGCCTCGCCGTTCGCGCGCTCCCTGGTGTTCGCCTTCGTCGCATCCTGGCTCTACGAAGGAGACGCGCCGCTCGCGGAGCGGCGTCTCCAGGCGCTGTCCATCGACCGGGCGCTGCTTCGTGAACTCCTGGGCGACGACGAACTGCGCGACCTGCTGGATCCCGTGGTTCTGGCAGAGGTCGAAGCGGAACTGCAGGGCACGGTCGCGGGGCGCAGGGCCCGCACCGAAGATGCCCTCCATGACTTGCTCCGGAGAGTGGGAGAGTTGAGCGAAGAAGAGGTTGCGGAGCGGTTCGAGGGGCCCGCTTCGGTCGCGCTCGCGTCGCTCCGGACGGCCCGGCGCGCGGTCGAGGTGCGCGTGGGAGGACAGGCGAGATGGATCGCCATCGAGGATGTGGCGCGCTACCGCGACGGCCTGGGTGTTGTCCCCCCAGGAGGCCTCCCTGCCGTGTTCCTGGGTCCATCGCAGCGGCCTCTGGACGCGCTGCTTCTCCGCTATGCCGCGACGCACGCTCCCTTCTCGGCCGCGCAGGTCGCCGTTCGCTGGGGACTCACACCCGCCCAGGTCCGCCCCCTCCTGGAGTCCCTCGCCGGTGCTGGACGTCTCCTCCACGGTGCCTTCGGCGATGCGACGGCGCCATGGTGCGACCCGGAAGTCCTTCGGCGGATCAAGCGGAGGACGCTCGCCCGGCTCCGAGGAGAGATCGAACCCGTCGATGCGGCGGCGCTTGGTCGATTCCTGCCAGATTGGCAGGGCGCTGTCGGGGACCGTAGGGGGGGGGCGGAGTCTCTCCTGCTCGACGCGCTGGCACAGCTCGAGGGGTGCCCCCTCCCGTTCGGGGACCTGGAGGCCAGCATTCTCCCCGCACGGGTTCCGGGGTACCAGCCCGCAATGCTGGACGCTCTTGGAGCCTCCGGCGAGTTGGTCTGGGTGGGACGAGGTGCGCTCGGGCCGCGAGACGGTCGCGTGGTGTTGCTGCGGCGGGAGAGTGTTGGGCTGCTGTCGGCGCCCGTGGGTGAACCGCCGGATGGACCGATCGCCCGTGCACTGCTGGAGCTGCTTGCGGACCGTGGCGCGTGCTTTCAGGTCGAGCTGGTTCGGGCGGTCCGGGACCGCGGCCTCGATCCGATCGACCTGGATGATGCACTCTGGGATCTGGTCTGGGCCGGCATGGTGACCAATGACACCTTCGCGCCCCTTCGGGCACTGGGGCGTGCGCCCGCACGAAAAGCATCCACGCGCCGCACCCCTCGGCTCCGGCGCGGTTGGGGTCGGGTCTCGGGGGTCCGGGCGGGCGGGGGCCGATGGTCCCTGGTCAGTGCACTGCATGGGGAGCCGCACAGTGCGACCGCGCAGGCGGTCGCGCGGGTCGGGATGCTGCTCGACCGGTATGGCGTCGTCGGGCGCGAGGTCGTGGGGATCGAAGACGTG
>JAYYRS010000520.1:0-4018 GCA_036126975.1 Myxococcota bacterium | reverse complement strand
GGCGACCCGCGAAGCCGCATGGGCTCTGCGTTCCTGCAGCGCGAGGCACTGCAGGAGGGCGCACAGCTGGCGGCGAAGGCGGCGGACTGGGCCCAGGCAGAGGCCGAGGGCTGGTCAAGGCGGAAGCGGAAGCGCGCTGGCGTTGCCCGTCCCGAGACCGACCTCCGCTCCCAGGCACTCCTCGAGATCGCCCAGGGGAAGCGTACCGTGCACTTCCACACGCACCGAGCCGATGACATCGTCACCATCATGCGCCTGCAGGAGGAGTTCAGCTTCCGGGTCGTGCTTCAGCACGTCAGCGAAGGCTGGAAGCTGCCGGAGCTCCTTGGCGAGCGCGAGGCCATGGTGAGCCTCATCCTGGTCGACAGCCCGGGCGGCAAGGAAGAGGCCCTCGAGCTCTTCCCTTCCAACGCCGCCGCGATGGAGCAGGCCGGTGCCATCGTTGCGCTCCACACCGACGACCCGATCACCGATTCGCGTCTGTTCCTGCGCATGGCGGGGATCGCGGTGCGAAGTGGAATGAGCGAGGCGGGTGCCCTGGCGACACTCACCATCAACCCCGCCCGCATGATGGAGCTCGACGACCGGATCGGGAGCATCGAGGTGGGCAAGGACGCGGACCTGGTGGTCCTGAGTGGACCGCCTCTCTCGACGTGGACCCACGTCGAGCAGACCTGGATCGAAGGCCAGATGGTCTTCGACCGCGCCCGCCCGTCGGACCGCGCCATCGCCGTGGGCGGAGACGCCGCCCCCCCATCGCACCCATCGGAGACGCCATGAGCGTGCTCACCCTCCTCACCGGCCTCGCCATGGCCGCCCCGCCCCTGCTCCTGAAGGCGGACACCGTCTACACCGTCTCGGGTGGGATCATCCAGGACGGAGCTGTGCTGGTCATGGATGGTCGGATCGAATCGGTCGGACCCGCCACGGAGGTGGTGGCTCCCGCGGGCACCCGTGTATTCGAACCCGCCGTACGGATGCCCGGCGTGATCGATACCTGGACCACAGCCGGGCTCACGGGTCCGATGAATCATGCCGAGGACCAGGACCACGCGGAGTCCCGCTCGCCCGTCCAGCCCGAGCTCCGCGCCCTGGACGCGTACCACCCCCACGACGCACTGGTGGCGTGGATCCGGGGATTCGGCGTCACCACCATCAACACAGGTCCCTCGCCCGGGCAGCCCGTCAGCGGACGCACGCTCCTGCGGAGCACGGCCCCCGACGCCGTTCCACTCGTGGAGGATGCCTTCGTCGTCTTCACCCTGGGCGAGCGACCCAAGGGGCGTTTTGGCGGCGATGGGGCCTCGTCCCGCATGGGCAGCGCTGCGCTGGTCCGTCAGGCCCTCGCAGACGCACGCGACTACCAGGAACGCCGGAGACTGCGCGGCGCCGACCGGGCTCCACAGGACCTCGGCATGGACGCGCTGGTGGAACTGCTCGAGGGAGAGCGCCGGGCACTGGTGCACGCCCATCGGGCCCATGACATCCGGACCGCGCTCCGCATCGCGAACGAGTTCGGGATCGACATCGTGATCGCGGGGGCGGCCGAGGGATGGCTCATGACAGACGAGCTGGCCGCTGCCGATGTACCCGTGCTCGTCGGCCCGGTCATGGCCCGCTCCTGGCGCGCCGGAGAACAGCGGAACTCCAACTTCGAGAACGCGGCTCGGCTGGCTGACTCGGGTGTGTCCATCGCGTTCATGGGCGGGTACGAAGGCTACGTACCGAAGGTGCGTGTCGTCCTCTGGGAAGCCGCGATCGCGGGGGCGAACGGACTCGGACCGGAGCGCACCCTCCGCGCGCTCACGCTCGGCGCGGCGGAGATCATGGGCGTCGCCGACCGGACCGGGTCCATCGACATCGGCAAGGACGCCGACCTCGTCCTGTACGACGGAGACCCGCTCGAGTACGCCTCCCATGCGTGTCTCGTCCTTGCGAGAGGCGCCATCATGAGCCAGACCTGCCGCTGACCCGGACCACACGGCATGGCATCCGGGAAGAGAACGGGGCGCGCGCATGCATCGGATCGGCTACATCGCGCACCATGATCACCGCCACCAATCTGACCAAGGCCTTCGGCACGAGGGTGCTGTTCGCTGACGCGAACCTGCAGCTGGACGCCGGCCAGCGTGTTGGCATCGTCGGGGCGAACGGATCCGGCAAGTCGACGCTGCTTCGGATCCTCATCGGCGAGGAATCGCCCTCCGGCGGGGAGGTCCAACGGCCTCGGAATGCGCGCATGGGCGTGCTGCGGCAGGACTGGTTCGAGTTCGAACAGGACACGGTGCTCGAGGTCGCCATGAAGGGCGACGGCGAGCTGTGGTCTGCGATGCAGGAGAAGGAGGCACTCCTCGAGAACGCGGATGCAGGAGGGGAGTTCGACGTCGACCGGTTCGGCGAACTCGAAGAACGGATCCAGGCTCTCGATGGCTACACTGCAGAGGCAAGAGCAGCCGAGATCCTGGTCGGACTCGGCATCCCACCCGACAAGCACCACCAGCCTCTCTCGGCACTCTCAGGGGGCTACAAGCTCCGCGCACTCCTCGCACAGACCCTCGCCTCGAACCCCGACATCCTGCTGCTCGACGAGCCGACGAACCATCTCGACATCATCGCGATCAAATGGCTCGAGGGATTCCTCGTCCAGTTCAAGGGTCTCGTCGCAGTGGTCTCGCACGACCATCGCTTCCTTGACGCCATCTGCACCCACATCGCCGATGTGGACTACGAGAAGGTGATGGTCTACACGGGCAACTATGCCCATTTCGTGAAGTACAAGGCGGAGGAGCGTGGCCGACAGCAGACCGAGATCGACCGCCGAGAGAAGGAAATCGCGAACCACAAGGCCTTCGTCGCGCGTTTCAAGGCCAAGGCGACCAAGGCACGGCAGGCGAACTCCCGCCAGAAGCGGCTCGAGAAGATCGTCATCGAACGACTTCCGGAGTCCAGCCGGCGGTACCCCCGTTTCAAGCTCCGTGCCCGCAGGCCGAGCGGGCGAGAGGTACTGAAGGTCCGCGACGTCTGCAAGGCGTATGGTGACCACATCGTCCTGATGGACGTCAACTTCGACGTATACCGCGGGGAGAGGGTCGCCATCATCGGCGCCAACGGCATCGGCAAGTCCACGCTGTTGAAGATCATGGTGGACCGGCTTTCCCCCGACGAGGGGACGGCGCAATGGGGCTACGAGGCGGACGCGGGGTACTTCCCCCAGGACCACAAGGACGCGCTCGGTGACCCGACCGGCACGCTCACCAGCTCGCTCTGGGACGAGGTGCCCACAGCACCCATCGGCGAGGTCTACGGTCGCCTCGCAGAGGTGCTCTTCAGCCGCGACGACGCAGACAAGTCCATCGCCCACCTTTCCGGAGGGGAGGCCGCGAGATTGTTGTTCGCGAAGCTCGGCGCCCAGAAGCCCACCGTCCTGGTGCTCGACGAGCCCACCAACCACCTCGATCTGGAGGGCATCGAGTCGCTCGCAGATGGGCTGTTGGAGTACGACGGAACGCTGCTGTTCGTCAGCCACGATCGCTGGTTTGTCGACAAGCTCGCGACACGGATCATCGAGCTGACCGAAGATGGGCTCGTCGACTACCCGGGGACCTACGCGGAGTACCTGGTGCGCGGACAAGGCGAGGACCACCTGGACGCAGAGGCGGTCATGGAGCGCCAGCGAGCCGAGAAGCGGGCCAGGAAGAAGAAAAACAAAGCAAGGAACCAGACCGGAGGAGCCGCCGGCGGCGTGCCCGGGACCCCGGCGCCCGGCCAGCCGGGAGAGGGAAGCGGAAAAAGCCGGAAGAACCGGCGTCGCCGAGGGAAGCGCTGACCCGCCTCGCCATGGCCCGGTCGCGCGGCCGCGTTCTGCATGCGCGCCCCGGCGGCCATCACGGACGGCTCAGGTGGGACCCCGGCGTGTCCGGCGGCGGCGGCAGCAAACCGCCAGCATCGACCCCATGAGCCACCCCGCGGCGGGCCCTGGTGCCGTAGCGCACCCCTTGGCGCCGGCCGCGTCGGCGTC
>JAYYRS010000519.1:0-5294 GCA_036126975.1 Myxococcota bacterium | reverse complement strand
TCAAGTCGGAGAACGCGCGGCGGACCGCATGGATCTACGTCGACCTCGATACCGATGACCTCGGGGGCTACGTCGAGCAGGCCCGCGCAGCCGTCTCGCAATCGGTCCAGCTGCCGCCCGGCGTCGTGCTGGAGTGGTCGGGCCAGTATGAGTACATCTCCCGCGCCGAGGCCCGGCTGGGATTGGTGGTGCCGCTCACCCTCGGTCTGATCTTCCTCCTGCTCTACGCCCACTTCCGGGCCCTTCCCCAGACCCTCATGGTGATGCTCGGCACCCTGGTGTTCGCCCCGGTCGGCGGCATCTGGCTGCTGCATCTCGCCGGGTACAACCTGTCGGTCGCCGCGGGTGTGGGGTTCATCGCGCTCGCGGGCCTCGCTGCCGAGACGGGCGTGGTGATGCTCGTCTACCTCGACGGAGCCTGGCAGCGCGCAGCCGACGAGGGCCGCATGCAGGACGTCGCAGACCTCGAGCGCGCCATCATCTCGGGAGCCGTCGAGCGCGTGCGTCCGAAGCTCATGACCGTGGCGACCACACTGCTCGGGCTGCTGCCGATCATGCTCGGAACCGAGACCGGAACGCGGATCATGCAGCGGATCGCCGCGCCCATGGTGGGCGGCCTCGTGAGCTCGACGGTCCTGACCCTCGTGCTGATCCCGGCGGTCTACCTGCTGTGGCGGAGGTCCCAGCTGCGGGGAGCCTGAGCGGATCAGGACGGGCCCCGACCCGCCCTGCCACGCTATGCCCCCCCGGCCCCGCGAGAGCGGACCCTGACCCCGGAGTCTCCATGGCCGGCGCCCCCACCTCCGACGACCAGTCCAGCCTGGGCTTCGCCGAACAGTTCAAGAGCCTCTCCGGCACCTACTGGGTGGCCAACGGCATGGAGATGCTGGAGCGTCTCGCCTACTACGGGCTCCGCACCGTCCTGCCCGTCTACATGGTGCTCGCCGTCGAGCAGGGCGGCCCCCAGTTCGACCACATCCAGAAGGCCACGATCTACTTCTGGTGGGCCGCGGTGCAGAGCTTCGTGCCCATCGTCAGCGGCGGCTATGCGGACTCGCTCGGCTACAAGAAGACCGTGGGCCTGTCGATCGGCATCAAGGTCGCCGGCTATGTGGTCATGGCCTACGCCATCGAGCTTGCGGGCGCATTCACGGGCGGCGCCAGCGCCGGCGTGCCGGGGCACGCAGCGGTATACGGGGCCTTCATGGTCGGCGCGCTGCTGCTGGCATTCGGAACCGCGGTCTTCAAGCCCGGGCTCCAGGGCATCATCGCCACCCAGATCCGCAAGGACAACAGCAGCCTCGCCTGGGCCCTGTTCTACCAGCTGGTCAACCTCGGCGCGTTCCTGGGTCCTCCCCTCGCCGGCATCATGCGGCTCATGGACTGGAAGTACGTCTTCCTGTCGTGCGCAGCCATCGTGAGCTTGAACTTCCTGCTGTTCTTCACGTTCTCCGAGCCCGACAAGCCGGCCGGAGCATCGACGGAATCCGAGCCCTTCCTCACGACGCTGATCCAGAGCGCAGAGGGCATCCTCGAGCCACGACTCCTCGCCTTCCTGGCCATCTTCTCCGGCTTCTGGGCGATGTTCTACCAGCTCTTCGACCTGCTCCCGAACTTCATCACCGACTGGGTGGACAGCTCGGACCTCTACGAAGCCGCGGCGGTGCCCCTGCTGGGCCTGTTCGGCTCCGCGCCCCCCGCCGACTGGGCCGGCATGGTTCCCCAGGAACACATGATCAACCTCAACGCCGGCCTGATCATGCTCGGCGCATTCGCGGTCGGCTACCTCACCGGCCGTCTGCGCTCGATGCAGGCCATGATCGCCGGGATCCTCGTCGCAGCCGTCGGCATCTACAGCCTGGGCCTGGCCACATCCGGCGTGTGGGTGCTCGGCAGCATCGTCATCTTCAGCCTCGGCGAGATGATGGCCAGCCCGACCAAGATGCGGTACTTCGCGGGCATCGCCCCCCCAGGAAAGCAGGCGTTGTACCTCGGGTACGTAAACGCGACCACGGGCATCGGATGGTCGCTGGGGTCCCTGATTGCCGGAACCATGTACGAGGAAGGCGGCGACAAGGTCGTCCTCGCACGACGCTTCCTCGTCGAGGAGCAGGGCATGCCTGCAGACGAGGTCGCGGCGCTCGCCAAGACCGACGTGCTCCCGACCCTCGCCGCGCGCCTCGCACAGACCGAGAGCGCTGCACGGGATCTGCTCTACGCGACCTACGAACCCCAGCACGTGTGGACCTGGTTCACCGTCATCGGCATCGTCAGCATGCTCGGGCTGGTGGCCTTCGACCAGATCACCCGCCGGAAGGTGGCCTGGGAGGAGGAGGCCCTCATCGTCGTGACCGGCCTGGTCACCGGCATCTGCTACGGATGGATGATCGGCCTGTGGTTCTTCGGCCACATGCTCGTGCGTCGGTTCACGGGGAGCCGCATCGTCGCCCTCCTCATGATGCTGGAGGTCGCCGGATACGTCGCCTTCTCGGTCTTGCTGGGCATCGTGGGCGGTTGACGTCGGGCCGACGCGGAGCGCCCCGGCGGAGCGACCCGGGGGCATCGCGGGGAGGCGCTAGATCCGCCACTTGAAGACGGCACGCACCCCGGAATCCTGCTGGCCGGACGCGTCCCGGCCCGAGAAGCCCTCGACACCCCAGGACAGGTCCTCCTGCGTCCGCAGGACGCCGGCCGTCCCGCGGTAGGCGCCATCGGTGCTCGTCTGGCCGCGGACGTATGCCGACCAGTCGTCGCCCCGCGCGGTGACCTGCCCGCCGACGGTGTCCCTGTCGACGCCGAGGTCCCGATCCCGCTGCCACCACGCGCCCATTCCGAGGTGGTCGGTCTGGTAGCCGACGTCCATCCTCGATCGGCTGCGGTCACCCCGCTCCAGATGCGACCCCGAGACGCTCATCTTCTCGCCCGCCCCGAGCTGCTGCTCGAACCGTCCGCGCATCTCGTAGGCACCGTCATCCGTGAAGTAGTCCCCCACCACCTCGGCCCGGGTCCCGGACGACTGGTAGCGGTAGCCGACCCGGACGCGCTCGACGGCGATGTCCATGGTCCTGCCGAGATCGACTCCCCCCACGATGCCGTGGCCGCCCCCCAGACCGACCTGGCCATCAACCATGCCGATCCGCTGGTTCGACATGACGTAGGCCACGGCGGCCGCCACCGCCGCCGATGCGACCAGATGGGGATTGTCATCAACGAACCCTCGCAGCGCATCCCCAAACTCGCCCGTGACGGCGTTGCCCGCGATCCGCTGGATGTCGCGCTCCAGGGCACCCAGCAGGAAGGCTGCCGCGTCCTGCTCCGAAGCGTCGGTCCGTCCCCGCAAGAAGCCGTCGAGCTGGTCGGTCGCGGACGCGACCGCCTTCTGGGCGGCAGCCCGCAGTTCATCGTCCGACATCTTGTCTGCAATCGCCGCGTACAGCTTCGATCCGAGGGTCTCGCCGAGCGCAGCCTCCCAGGTCAGCTGCCCGGAGGGTGACCCGACCATCTGCTGTTGGATGGCGCTGTTGCCCACGGTGTCCTGTGCCGTGGGCGTCCGATCCGCCGACCCTGTGCCGGTGGACGGGCTGCTGGCCGCACGGGTCGGGGTCGAGAGGGACTGGCCGGGCACGGCGCCTCCAGCAGGCTTTGCCCCGCCACTGTATCAGTGTCCCCACCGGGTGGCGTGTGACCATCTGGGTACGGACCCCTCCGGGACCGGACCGCCGCTCAGTCCGCGGCCACCCGCAGCACGGTCATCATCCCCCCATCCGCATGGGGCAGGACGTGGCAGTGGCTCATCCAGTCGCCGGGCCGGTCGGGGACGAAGCGCAGCCGGGCCGTTCCGTACAGCGGGATGTTCAGGGTGTCCTCGATCCGCTTGGATGGCGGGACCACGCCGTCGATCGACAGGACCTCGAACTTTGGTCCATGCTGGTGGAACGGATGCTCGGCCGCCGAAAGGTTCCGCACTTCGACGATGAGTTCCTGTCCGAGGCGAGCCTCCGGGATGGTGACATCCGGAAAGCGCTCGCCCGAGATCATCCAGTCGTCCTGGTGCAGCGACCCCTGGAAGGTCCAGGCGATGTCCGTGCGTCCGGGGTCCGCGGTGGGCCGCGCACCCGACAAGGACCACGCGGGGTCCGACGCTGAGGGAGCGGGTTCGGACACCACGAGGTCGAGGCGGGCCTCCGGTTCTCCGAGGGCCTCCCCCCCATTCAACGAGTAGGGCGTGTCGATGAGCGCGAGGTCGGACACGGAGGGGCGAACCAGGAGCTCCGCCCGGTCGCCCGGTCCGAGCACCTCTCTGTCGACGGTCTCCAGCTCTGCGAGGAGTCCCTGATCCCGAGCGATGAGGTCCGCTTGGTCAAGGCTCAGGTCGAGGTACCCGTGGTTGGAGGCGTTCACGAGGCGCATCCGGAGGGTCTCTCCGCCCACGACGGGCAGGGCGGGATCCACCTGGCCGTTGGCGGTCCACCAGCCTTCCATGCCGTGGGCACCGTGAACCGCATCGGCGTAGCCGCTGGCGCCCTGCTCCTCCGTCCAGTCGTCCAGCACGACGACGAGGTCCCGGTCTGCACGGGGCTCCGCGGGGTCCTCCACGACGAAGGCCCCGTAGAGCCCCAGGTCCACCTGTCGCACCGTGTCGAAGTGCGGGTGGTACCACGCCGTGACGCCGCGTTCGACGGTGTAGGTGTAGGTGTGGGTCTCGCCGGGCGCGATCGGAGCGCGCATCCAGGGGACGCCATCCATCTCCACCGGAACATCCAGCCCGTGCCAGTGGATGGTGGTCGGAACGTCAAGCTCGTTCTCCACGTCGACAATCACCGTGTTGCCGACCTGAGCGCGGATGGTCGGTCCAGGCATCAGCCCATTGAAGGCGTAGCCGTCGACCGTGCGGACCTCTCCCGTCCGCCAGTCCGTGATGGTGTGGGTGGCGGGGGCTGCGGTGAGACGAATGTGGACCACGTCCTCGGCGGGGTCGAGGTCCTCTGCGTCGGGGATGACCTCCAGCTGGGGCTGGACGGGCGCGGGGTCCTGCACGACCCCGCTGTCACCGGCAACGACGCCGCTGTCCGGGACATCCGGCCCATCCGCACCACCCGGTCGGGGGGACCCGCCCGTGCACGCCACCCCGAAGATCGCGAGCGCGGCCTTCATGGCGCCGTCCCGACCGCCATCACCGCCTCCGCCATCGTCCAGCCTCGCGCGCGCCCGCGCCGCCGCGGGTCGGGCCCGTGCAGCACCACGGCCGCTGCCCCCGGGGCCGCGCCACCGAGGGCGACGCGGTGTGTCGTCGG
>JAYYRS010000518.1:0-3320 GCA_036126975.1 Myxococcota bacterium | reverse complement strand
GCCGGAGCGTGCGTCGCCCCAGGCGATCCCGGAGGCCTGGACCACGAGCGCGTCGCGATGCGTGAACCGGACATCGAGCGCGCAGCGCAGCGTCAGGAGGTTCTGGTTCGCCTCGAGCCGCGCATCGCTGCGCACTGCGGTGTCGTACCAGGTGTCGTAGGCCTCTCGTCGCTCCTGGCTCCATACGAATGGCCGGAGCGCCTCCCGGCTTGGAAGGCCCATCGCGAAGATGTGGTCCCAGCCGCCGCCGGCATGGATGCCGATCCGCTCGCCGACCCGTACGGAGTGGAGCATGCCCACGCGGGTCCAGATCGCCTGGAAGTCACGGCCCTCGGTCAGCCCATTGACATTGCCCACCAAGGCCATGTCCCAGGCACCCACGCGGATGACATTGGCCTTCGTCTTGATGTTCCATGCTCCGAGGGCATACAGCAGTGGAGTGGTCGCGAGCTGCACCCGGGGCGCCACGCCGAGGCCGAACTCGGCAAGGCCCAGCCGGACTTCGCCGAATTCCAGCGCGTACGCGGTGTAGTCCGTGGCCCGATTGATCGGCCCGGGCAGCGGCCCGGCCGGCACGTCTTCCGGTCCAGATGGCGCCGCTGCGGGCGGGGACGGAGGAGCCATCTCGGTACCGGTTTCGACCGCGTCGGTCGTCTTCAGGGGAGACGCCACAATGGGCGTCTCGGATAGCCCCCAGCGGGCCTCCGTCCCGGATGCCGAACGATCCAGGCCGGCGCCGGGCGCCGCCGCGGGTGGTGCAGCGGGTTCCTCATCGGCTGGTCGGTCCACGGGAATGGTGGTCTGGCGTCCCGTCCAGCCTGTGGCGGATGCGGGCAGGCTGAGCATCAGCGTGATGGCGAGGGACGGCATGCGCGCACGGTAGCGCAGTCGCGGCGCCGTCCCCAGCTGCTGACGAGGGCTTTGCGGTCAGCGGAGATGGGAGGGGCGGGGAGCACGCCGTGCACCAGCCTCCGCTGCGCTCAGCCCCGGTCCAGCGCCTCGGGCGCCGCCGCGTTCCTCCGCTCGGCGCGGCTGGCCATGCGCTTGTCGCTTCGCCATGCCTGTCGGAGCTTGCGCTCTCCTCGCTTGGTCTCGCCGCCGAACCGCCATGCGAACTCGCTGGACTGCATCAGCCACGCGCCGGGAACGGACGAGACGCCAGCACCCACGCGCAGCTCCGCGCGCTTCCACTGGAACTGCCAGGCGGCGCTGGCCACGTAGGTCTGGGAAATCGGCATTGCACCTTCGACCTGGGCCGCGGTGAGGGCAGCATCGAGCCCGAGGATGGGCGGGAGGTTGGCCGGGTCCACACCGGTATCCACATCGCCCCAGACCATGGCAGCGCCCTGCAGCACGATGCTGTCCCGTCGGTTGAATCGGACGTCCGTGGCGATTCGGACCGATGCCGTCTCGGCCCGGGCGTTGACGGGGGTGTGGTTTGTCGCGGTGTCCACCATGCCCTGCGCCCCGCTCAGGTCCGGATTGCCCGCGGCGGTGAGGATCAGGGGGCTGAGCTCGCCGAGGTCGGGGGTTCCCTGCGCTCCGAGGGTGGCGTACGAGCCGGTCACGTGAACCGACCATGGCCGTGCCACCTGGATGCTGAGGGTGCTCGACACGTTCGACTGGTGGCCCGTGAAGTCGCCGACTGGCAGCTGGTAGTGCGAGCCGCCCACGGCGAGGTCGACCGGTCCGGCGCGAAGGAGGTTGAACTTGGCCTGGGCGTTGTACACGCCGAGCACGTCGAGTGCGGGCACCGTGCCCACCTGGACCCGCGGCAACACACCGACGGTGATGGCAGCGAGTCCGAGCTTGGTCTCCCCGAGCTCGAGCGTGTAGGCCGTGAAGTCCGTGCTGCTGTAGGGGTTCTGGGGGAGACGGGCCCGCTTGGGCTTCATGAACCGCCAGAGGTCCTTGTCGGGTTCATCGAGCCCCATGGCCTCGTCGGGGTCGAACACGATCGGCCGGTCATTGGCCACCGGCACGGGCATCTCTGCGGCATGGCCGGCTCCGCTGAGCACCAGGGCCGAAGTCAAGGTGAGCGTGGCGATCATGGTCCCTCCCAGGTGGCGCATTGCCAGGAACGGAACGATGGCGCCGCGACATGATGGGGGCCGCAAGGACAGCGACAGGCCGTGACATCTCCCTGCGTGATCGGCGTTGCGGGGATGCGTCGGCCCGCCGGTCCGGCATCATTCCTCCGGGCCCTCGCGGGTGCGCGTCGGAATGGGTGCCACGCTGCCGTCGTGCTGCCAGAGCACGGGTACGCCCGGCGCCGCGCCGCTCGCATCCCGGATCAGCCCATCGCGCGGGGCAACCAGGATGGCGCCGTTCGGGACGTCCACGCCGTAGTTGAGTCGGACGCCATTGCCGACGACCACGTCATGGCCCAGAGCGACCCCGAGGAAGTGCTGCCCGGAGCTGACGCGCTCTCCGCGGTGGCGCACCGTGACCGGAGCGCCGAAGCTCATGTCGAGCCCGGTCGCGCCCTGGGCGACGAATGCGTGTCGCCCAAGCACGCTTCCCTGGAATCCGTCGGTCTTCGAGATGCATGCCCCCGGATAGAGGACGCACAGGTTGACGATGGCGAAGCGCTCGACCTGACAGTCCGCTCCGATGCTCGACAGGTTCACGGTCGCGCTGTCCTCGATCCGCGCGCCCGGTCCAATGACGGAGCCTCGCACCACGGCATGGGGCCCGATGTAGGCGCCGGCTGCCACGCGGCTCGCCTCGACCACGGCTGTCTCATGAATCTGTGCCTCCCGGGATACGGGAAGGAGATGGTGGAACAGGGCGCGACGGGAGAGCGTGCGGGCGCGCACGAGCAGCTTGAGGATCTGCCAGAGCCGGGGGAGCCACCCGTTGGCATCCCACCAGAACCGGGCCTCTTCGCCCAGCGCGACGAGAGCCAGCTGATTGACGCGGACCACGTGGGACCAGTGGTCGACATGGTGCGCCATGGCTGCACCGACGCGCACCGGGCGCAGCGCGTGCCGGATGTGCTTGTTGAACGGAGGCATGAACCCGTCATGCAGTCCCAGGTCGTCCTTCCGGAGGGACGTGCCGGTGAAGCGGGGCGGGCTGCCAGCCGGCATGTGGGCGAGGTCGTAGCTGTCGCCCGGCCCCAGGTCCTGCAGATCATGCATTCCCCGGGCATACCCGGCGTCATCAACGACGAGACGACCGGGTCCACCACGGACGGCGCGCCGGAGGGTCTCGGCCGTGAACCAGAGACGGTCTCCCAACAGGATGTAGGGCTCGTTGTCGGGAACGGCATCCACGAGGCAACAGCCTGCCTCCGCGACAGCCCGCTCCTGGCTTTG
>JAYYRS010000517.1:0-4470 GCA_036126975.1 Myxococcota bacterium | reverse complement strand
GATCGGAGCGCTGCTCGGCCTCGCCGCGGGCGCGACCACGATGCTGGTCGGCGGGTCCGTGCCTCCGCTTCTGCTGGCTGCGCTTCTGCTGGCCGCTTCGGGCCTGCTCACGGGAGGGCTTCATCTCGACGGCCTCGCCGACGTATTTGATGCTCTCGGCGCAGGTGGCAGTCGGGAAAGACAGCTTGAGATCATGAGAGACAGCCGGATCGGTGCCCACGGCGCCGCAGGGCTCCTGTTCGGTACCGTCGTCAAGGTCGCTGCCCTCGCGCCCGTCGTGGGAGAGCCCATCGTCATTGCCCTCGTGCCCGCGCTGGGCCGCTGGGCGCTCGCGATCCTCATGGTGGCGTTTCCCTACGCCCGCGCCGAGGGGCTGGGGCGGACCATGAAGGACCATGCCGGGGTCTCGCAGGTCGCGCTGGGCGCACTGCCCGTTGCGGCACTCGTCGCCCTCGCCGGACCGACTGGCTGGGTCGCCGCCGGCGTCGGCCTGTGCGGAGCCCTGCTGGTCGGCGCCGCAATCCGCCGGCGCCTCGGGGGCCTGACCGGTGACGTCTACGGCCTGTGCCTGGAAGTCGCAGAGACCGGAGCCCTCGTCGCGGCCTCGGCCATGGTCGGCTGACAGACGCTCGGCGTGCCGCTGGGCGGTCAGTACTGCGCGTTCAGCAGCAGCGGCTGGATGGCAGCGTGGTCACCCTGTGCACTGACACGCGCCAGCTGGGCTGTCTGGCGCCCGATCGCGACGACGACGAGACCCTGCTCGGGCACCATCGACCCGGGCGTGACCACGATCTCGGAGCCATCGGGCAGGCCGAGGATGGCTCGCGGAGGGAGCGTGTCCGGAAGGGTCCGAACAAGCCGGACCGGCCATGCCGCGCCCACCATGGCCATGGGCCGTGACGGAGCGGTCGACGGGGCGGCCACAGCCTCGACCGTTGCTGCAGGCGACGCGGTCGGCGCCGACAGTCCGGGTGCCGGAGAGGATGCATCGTCTGCTTCGGACCCGGCCGCAGCCGGCTCCGGGACCGGCTCCCCGGTGGCTTCGGCCTCCGCAACCGCATCCATCTCCTCGCTGGAGATGACGACGGATGGTGCATCATCGAACCATGGCTCCCCGTCATCCTCCACGATGGGTGCCGTTGCGGTTCCGACCTTCACCGGGGTGAAGATGTCCCCTGACGACGGCATGGACTCGCAGCCGACAATCAGGAGCGCGATCCAGGCGTGGCGCATCGGTCCTCCGATCCAGCGACGCGTGACCTTAACGCACGAGACGGGGTACGGGAGCCGTCCCACCCCGGAGCACCCGTGACCGCAAGAGACTCCGACGCTTCGGTCCTCGGTCAACCGGACAGCGAAGCCATACGCGCCGAGGCGAGCGATGCGCTCCAGGACAAGGCTGCACGGGTCTCGCGGTTGATGAACCACCCGGTCGATGCGGCGCACGCCTCTCCGCGGGCCAGCGGCTATCGCGCCCGCATCAGCCTGCGTACGGACCGCTCCGGACGCCTGGGATTCACCCGCCCACGAAGCCACGATTTCCTGCCCGCCTCCTCAGCTCCGCTCGCCCGCGCACCCATCAACGCGGTGCTCGGCTCGCTCCCGCCCCTTCCCGGCCTTGGAAGCGTGGAGCTGCGAACGGACGACCGGCGCGTGGTCCTCTCCGCATGGTCGCCCCGACGGGGCCCGGGCGCACGGAACCGGAGAAACCGTGGCGCCGGCGATGACGTCCGGGCGAGACTCCGGGCGCTGGTCGGAACGACAGACGGGCTCGATGGTGTCGCACTGGACGGACGCAGCCTCGGCGGGCAGACCGTCCTGCATCCCGAGGTGGGGGGGGTGCGACTGCATGTCGGACCGGCATCCTTCTTCCAGGTCAATCCCGAGGTGAACGCATCACTGACGCAAGCCGTGGTCCGCGCGGTTGCCGAGTCCAACCCCACTGGGATCGTCGACCTCTACGCGGGCGTCGGCAACCTGTCTTTGCCCATCGCACGGGTCACGGGTGCGCCCACCGTACTCATCGAGAGCCATCCCCAAGCGACTGCGGATGCCCGCAAGGCCGCACGGGCTGCCGGCCTCACGGTCGACGTCCGGGCAGCGGATGCCAATCGCTATTCGGTCGGCGACGCCTTCTTCGACGTGGCGGTGCTCGACCCCCCAAGGGCCGGTGCACGCGGTGTCCTCTCGCAGCTCGCCATCACGCGTCCGAGGAGAATCATCTACGTCAGCTGCCATGCACAGGCGCTCGCGAGAGATGCACGGGAGGCCACCGGTGCGGGCTACCGGATCGCCCACCTCGCCGTCTTCGACATGTTCCCGCAGACCCCTCATGTGGAGACCCTCTGCGTATTCGAGCGGTAGATGGACCGCGCGCACGACAGCCGCCCGCCGGAGTGGGCTGCGTCGGACACACGCCGCACCGTCTCCCCGCTCGTGTAGGATCTGTGCGACGGCACGCCCGAGAGGCGATACTGCGGCACGGGACGGGACCATCATGCCTGTGCAGGATCCAAGCCGCGACCACACGGCGCCACGACGAGGCGGGCCTCCGGACGTCCAGGCCCGGGTTGATGCCGCGCTCGCGACGCTCGATACGCGCCAGCAGCAGTGGGCGCAGGCCGTGCGGCAAGACGCGGTCGAGGCCGTCGCACGCCTCTCCTGGGTGCAGAAGGTCCGGGATGGCGTCCGCGTCCCCGTCCATGACATGTACCTCGTCCCGCTCCGCCGTGTCGTGACGCGCATCACCCGTGATTTCGTCGAGGAGGCAGCGCCAGAGGTGGCAGCATTCCTTGGCTGCTCCTCCGCTGAACTGATCCTCATCGGCAAGGGCGCCATGTCCACGATGTCGCTCGAGCCGGGCACCGGTGACCTGGTTCTCAAGCGCGGGATCACCGAGGGAGAGCTCGTCTTCCGCCTCCGCTTCGAGCAGTCGGTGCGGGACCATGTCGCCGGCGTGTATGCAGGCACACTCCGCGCCCATCTCGGGCGAGAGCTCGAGACCGTGACGCGGGCGTGGGCCTCGCACGCGCGCGGTGAAGTGTGACCCCGGCGCCGTGACCGCTCGACTCCGCCGCTGGCTCTGGGCACATCCCGCTCGCGCTCCGATCCTGCTCGCCATGCTCGCTGCGCTGGTATGGGCAAACACGATTCACGACGGGATCGTCGCCTACGACACCCCATGGCTGGTGTCCGACAATCCCCTGCTGCGAAATGGAGACCTCGGCAGCCTGCCCGCCATCCTCTGGGGCATGGACACGGGTACCCGACTCACGCTTGGCGCAGAGTACCTTCCAATCCGCGATCTCAGCGTGCTGCTGGACTTCGCCATCGCCGGGTCGGACTGGGCGTGGCACCACGGCCACAACCTCTTCTGGTACGTCCTCTCCTGCGTTCTCTTCCTCGCCGTGATGGCAGACCTCTTCGGCGCTCGCCTGCGGACGTTCATGGGAGCTGTCTTGTACACCGTGCACCCTGTGCACGTAGAGAGCGTCGCGTGGCTGGCGAGCCGAAAGGACGTCCTCTCCCTGGCCTTGTTCCTTGCGGCCATCGTTCTGTGGCGACTCCGGGCGCGATGGCGCCCCTGCTTGTCGCTGTCGGTTCTCTGCTTTGCGCTTGCCTACTGGTCGAAGAACACGGCGATCGTCCTGCCAGCCGTACTGGGGCTGTACGCCGTGCTGCACGAGCGGGTCCGCCCATGGTCCCTGTCGCTGCTTCGGGACCTGTTGCCATTCGGTCTCCCGGCACTCGCGGGTCTCGGGATCACGCTCTCACTCGGGGACAAGGTCGGAATGTATGCAGTACCGCGGGCCGACACGGCACTCGGTCTGCTCGCCATCGAGTCCCAGGTCGTACTCCAGTATTTCGGAATGCTGGCCTGGCCGGGCCAGCTCACGGCACTGTATCCAGAGCCCACGCTCACCGACCTTGCCCATCCAGCGGTCCAGACGGCCATCATCGGTGCTGCGGCCCCCGCAGTGCTCGGGATCGGGATCGGGCCCTACCGTCCCCGGCTCGCCCTTGGCGTTGCATGGTTCTACCTTGCACTGCTGCCCGTCAGCCAGATCGTTCCGATCCAGAACCTGATCGCAGACCGGTACCTGCTGCTCCCCTCCGCGGGTGCGATCGTCGCGCTCGCCGCCGCACTGCCCGACCGCGATACGCGCTGGGACGGCCCGCTGCTGCTTGGGGGGACCATCACCGCCATGGTCTTCTCGGTGATGACCTGGCGGCAGAGTACAAGCTGGCACGACACGATCGCACTGTGGCGTCCGGTCGTTGCACAGCATCCAGACTACCCGCGCGGGTGGGTGTCCCTGGCGGGAGCGCTGGGTGATGCCGGCCGGACGCGAGATGCTCAGACCGTCCTCGCTGCCGGCATCATGCGGCATCCGCGTGCGCCAACCCTGCGGCAGGCACAGGCGAACCTCGCCTTGGAGTCGGGCGACCTCGCTGCTGCAGAGGCCGGCT
>JAYYRS010000516.1:0-4131 GCA_036126975.1 Myxococcota bacterium | reverse complement strand
GGGGGTGGGGTCATCGGGCTTCCGTGCGAATGAGCGGCGTCAGCGGGTCGGTAGCCTGCTGACGCCTGGAGACACGGCATCCGGAATGAAACGCGCCCGGGACGGCGCCCGGGCGGCATGCGCGGTGCACAGTTGTGGCGTGCACGTGACGCGCGCGAGCCATGGAGACGCCACGTGTCACGCAGGGGACATGTAGCCGGAGGGTGATTCAGTTGAATAATTAGGTTTAAAGCCTGCTACCGATGGTTTTTTCGATCGCGCCTTGTGGCGGCAGGATGTCGTCACATGCACCAGCGTGTCGCGGGCCTGGGGCGGTACTGCCCCCAACAGTTCATCGGAGTGTCAACGGACACCCATAAGAACCACGGGCTTAGCAAGGCCGGGCAGGAAAGGACCCGGCATACCACTGGAGAATCCGATGAAGACGCCTTCGATGATGCTTTCTTTCTCGACCGCCCTCGCGCTCATCGCCTGCAACGGCGAAAAGAACGACTCCGGACTCGCCGCTGGCGCAGATGGACTGACCTGCGTGGACGGATACTGCACCCTCCCGAACTCCATCCTGGAAGACCTCACGCTGACCAGCGAGTACGCCTACGTGCTGAGCGGTGGGGTGTTTGTCGGCGACGGAGAGGTTGAGGTCGAGCTCACCATCGACCCGGGTGTCACCATCTACGGGGAGCCCCAGTCCTTCCTGGCCAGTCAGCAGAACAGCACGATCAACGCCGTCGGCACCGCCGCTGCACCCATCGTGTTCACGTCGCCGCAGGCAGAGGGCAGCCGCAACCGGGCTGACTGGGGTGGGCTGATTCTCAACGGCAAGGCGCCGATCAACAACTGCTCAGACGGCGCGAGCGCAGTGGCAGGTTGCACCGCCGAGGGCGAAGGGAGCACCGGTACCTATGGCGGTGACGACCCGACCGACAGCAGCGGGACCCTGAAGTACGTCCGCGTCGAATTTGGCGGGTACGAGGTGACGCCGGAGAACGAAGTCAACGGGATCGCTTTCCAGGGAGTCGGTTCCGGGACCTCGGTCTCCTACGTCCAGGTTCACATGAACAAGGACGATGGCGTTGAATTCTACGGCGGTACGGTGAACGCTGACCACATCGTCATCACTGGCGCTGGGGATGACTCCCTCGACTGGACCGATGGATGGACCGGCTCGGTATCGCATGTCCTGGTTCAGCAGTTCGCCGATCTGGGCGACCGTGGAGTCGAGGCGGACAACAACGGAGACCAGAACGCTGCGCTCCCGGTTTCAAGCCCCACCATCTCCAAGATGACCATCCTGGGAGCAGGTCCCGAGTCGGTTGGTCTCCTGCTGCGCGAAGGAACGCAGGCCACGCTCTCCGACGTCGTCGTCTCCGGAAGCGGCTCCGCCTGCCTCGACGTCGATCAGGATGCGACCTTCGCCAATGCCGCGGCCGGAACGCTATCCCTGAAGAACACGGTGCTGTCTTGCGACGCCTTCTTCAAGGTGGAGACCGATGATTCGGGCAACCCCGAGGAGTCGTTCGACATCCAGGCGTGGTTCGAAGGCCAGCCGGGCAACAGCACGACCGTGAACGCGGGGCTGGAAGGCTTCCTCCCCGGGGCGGGCTCGCCCCTCATCGGCGCGGGCAGCGATGGCGGGACGATCGGTGCCTTCGACCAGGGTGATGACTGGGCCTCGGCCTGGATCATCACCGCGGCGAACTGATCCGCATGGCCTCGGTCGTCCGCCGTCGGCTCGTCACCGTCCTCGGGTCCTGCATGGTCCTCCTGTCTGCATCAGCAAACGCGGGGGACCACAGGGCGCAGGCCGAGCAGCTCGCTGCCCTCCGGATCGAGGTGGAGAGCCTCTCGGAGCAGCTCGCCGCCGAAAAGGAAGATGCAAAGGGTCGACTGCGGGCCGTCGAGGCCCAGCGGGTGGAACTGGAGGTCCAGATTCGCCGGCAGGAGCTGCGGATGGAGCGGCTCCTCTCCGAGGAACAGGCGCAGCGGGCAAAGGTCGAGGGCGCGGGCGGTGGCGATGCGGCGGTCCGGGACGCCGTGATGGAGGGCATCCGGGCCATGCGCTCGGAGGTCTTGGCCGGCCTTCCGTTCAAGACTGGCCTGCGGCTCGCCGCATTGGATGAACTGGAGGCGAAGCTGCGCGCAGACACGCTGTCCCCGGAGCAGGCCGCCGCCCGGCTGTGGGCCTTCGCGGAAGACGAGCGGCGCCTCTCCCGGGAGAACATCCTGGATCGGCAGGTGATTCCCCTCGATGGCAACGATGTCCTCGTGGACGTGGCACGCGTGGGAATGGTCGCGATGTACTGGCGCGCGCCGGATGGCCGGGTCGGCCGCGCTGCGCGCACGGACGGGCAGTGGTCGTATCCGGTGCTCGGTGCAGGCGGGGCGACCGCAGTGGACAGCCTGTTCGACGCGCTCGGCAAGGGCATCCGAACCGGTTCCTTCGCGTTGCCGGAGCTGACCAGTGAGGCCACGCAATGATCGGAATACTTGCCGGCATCCTTGCACTGGCAGCCACAGCTCACGCCCAGGACCCCGGGCTGGACGCTGCCTTCCAGAAGGAGGTGGCCTACCTGACCGCGGAGCGACGTGCCCTCCAGGAGCGGCTCCGTACACACGAGACCGAGTCGGCACGCCGGCTCAGCAGGGCCGAGGCGGCCATCAGCGGCCAGGAAGCGCGGCTGCTGGGTCTGGAGCGGCAGGCGGATGCGGTCGAATCTCGCATCGAGGAGATGGACGACCGGGTTTCCGCGATCGACGCGGCGCGGGAGCTCGTGGAGAGCACGGTCTCGCAGGCTGGCGAGAGCCTCGGCCTCGACGATGATGAGACTGCAGGGCCCCCAGCCCGCCTCGCGGCCGTGTTCGCAGCCTCCGCCGCCGCGTTGGAGCAGGGCCGGACGCTCCGCACGTCATCGGGAACCTTCTTCCTGGCAGACGGCACGTCGGTCGAGGGACGGATCTTCCAGCTTGGTGAGGTGGCGGCGTGGGGCGTCAGTGACCAGGGCAGTGGGTCCCTGCTCCCGATCGTAGGCGGCCGCCTGCAGCTTCGGGCGAACGGTGGTGGCGAGGCCACGGCGCAACGCCTCGCTGCAGGGGGCGCGGAGGACACCCTCGACGTGTTCCTGCTCGAATCGGTCGACAAGCCCGTGAGCGAGCGGCGGGAGCAGACCTTTGCGGAGTACATGGCGGGAGGGGGCGTCGTCGGCTGGGTGATCGCCCTGCTTGGCGTGCTGGGTCTGCTGCTGGCTGCGGCGCGGGCCGGGCTCCTTGCCCTGGCGGGTCGTGGGGTCGGCGAAGCAGACCGCGCTGCGACCCTGGTCGCTTCGGGTGACATGGGCGCCGCCCGCGCTCGGGTGCAGGATGGAAACACCCCGACCGCGAGGGTCGTGCGCGCCGTCCTCGGTGCGCGGACCCGGGGGCGGGACGCACTCCAGGATGTCGCCACCGAAGCCATCCTCGCGGAGGTTCCGACCCTCGAACGCTTCGGCGCGGCCATCCTCGTGATCGCCGCTGTTGCGCCGCTGCTGGGTCTGCTGGGAACCGTGACGGGCATGATCGCGACGTTCGACATCATCACGGAGTACGGAACCGGCGATCCAAAGATGCTCTCGGGCGGCATCTCGGAGGCCCTCATCACCACCCAGCTGGGCCTGGTCGTCGCCATACCTCTCGTTCTTCTCGGCAACACCCTCAAGAGCCGGGCCGACGCGGTCGAGGCACGGATCGAGCGGGCCGCCCTGCAGATGGTGAATCTCCTCGACCAGGCACCGGGCCCCGCCGCTGCATCGGAGCCGGTCCCCGCGGATGTTCCGAGCGGCGTTGCCGAGCGGTCCGGTGTCCCGCCGGTCGCCCATGCTTGACGCACTCGCAAGCGGAGTCCGGGATCTCTGGGTCGCGGGGGGATTCGTCATGCCGCCCCTGTTCGTCCTCACGGGCGTGCTCTGGTTCGCGCTGGGCTGGCGCCTGCTTGCGCTGCGCCGGGGAGACGCCCGGCCGATGGCGGCCGTGCTCGCCGCGGGACGTGCGGGTCATGCCCCCGCCGGGCGTGGCGTCATCGTCCAAGCGGTTCGCGCTCTCGTGAAGTCCGGTGCGGCCGGCCCCGGAGCGCCGACCGCAGCGCTGCGGGCCCATCTG
>JAYYRS010000515.1:0-4649 GCA_036126975.1 Myxococcota bacterium | reverse complement strand
CTCGGCCGCCTGGGCTGCTTCACCGCACACGACCACATCGGTCGTCGGTCCGATTTCATCCTGGCCGTGGACTTCCCCGCAGAGGTGTTCGGGGGCCCACGCCACGACCTGGGCCTCTACGAAGCGCTCTGGACCGTGGCGATCGCCGGCGTCTTCTTCGCGCTCCGAAACAAGCCAGTCCGGCCCGGGTTCTTCACCGCCTCGTTCTGTGTGATGTACGCACCCATCCGCTTCATCCTCGACTTCCTGCGGAACGGGGACCTCCGGGGCGCGGATGTCCGATGGGCCGGTCTGACACCCGCCCAGTGGGGCATGATCGGCATGTTCCTCGCGGGAGCCGCCATGGTGGTCTACCTCCGGAAGCCCCCTCCGGATGCACTGAACCGGCCCGGCGGGGCGTCCGACGCCGATGAACCGACATCTCCGGAGGACGCGGTCGAGGATGACGATGCGGTTCCCCCCGCTGGCAAGCCCCTGCCTGGGAGCGCAGCGCCGTCCCGGGATGACTGAGAACCTCCGCCTGCAACCCCGCGTCCGCAGACCTCACGGTCCGACCCCGTCCTCGCGCCACTCCGCTTCCCGCCGGTAGATCGTCCGAGCCGTGATTCCAAGCAGCTGCGCGGCGAGGACCTTGTCGCCGCCGACAGAATCCAGCGTGGATTCGATCATGGCACGCTCAACGGACTTGAGCGGCGTGCCCACCGGGAATGTCAGGGAGTCCGGCGTGCCTCCGTCCCGGGCGAGCGCAGGCGGCAGCATCTCCAGCTCCAGCATCTCCCCGCGGCAGAGCACGACCGCCCGCTCGACGGCGTTCTCGAGCTCACGGACATTGCCCGGCCACTGCCAGGCCTGCAGCGCCGCGAGCGCCTCCGGTGTCGTCCCGTGCACCTGCCGCCCGTTCCGCTCCGCGTAGCGTGCGACGAAGTGCCGTACGAGCAGGGGGATGTCGTCTCGACGCTCGCGAAGCGGTGGGAGGTCCAGCCGGATCACGTTGAGTCGATAGAACAGGTCAGCGCGCAGTCGACCCTCCCGGATGGCGGCGTCGGGATCGCGATTCGTTGCAGCGATGACCCGGACATCCGCCTGGAGGGTCCGTGTGCCTCCGACCCTCTCGTACTCACCCTCCTGCAGCACTCTCAGCAGCTTCACCTGTACCTGGGGGTTCATCTCGGTGACCTCGTCCAGGAACAGCGTGCCGCCGCGGGCGAGGTCGAAGCGCCCTTCTCGGCGGGCCTGCGCGCCCGTGAAGGCCCCCGCCTCATGTCCGAAGAGTTCCGACTCCATCAGATTCTCAGGCAATGCCGCGCAGTTCACGGTCACGAGCCGCCGGTCTCGCCGCGGACTCGCCTTGTGGATGTACCGTGCGAGTACGCCCTTGCCTGTGCCCGACTCTCCCGCGATGAAGACGCTTGCCACGGAATCCGCCACCTGCCTTGCCTCCTCCAGGATCCTCCGCATGGCGGGCGATCGACCGATGAGATCCTCGGGCCAGGCCCGGGCGAGTTCGTCTCGCAGCGCCTTGTTCTCGACAACAAGGCTGCGCTTCTCCAGCGCCTTGCGTGCGGCACGGACGATGTCCGAGCGTCGCAGCGGCTTGGTCACGAAATCCCACGCGCCCTCCTTCATGGCCTCCACCGCCGTCTCGACGGTTCCAAACGCCGTCATGACGATGACCTCGAGGTCCGGGTCGAGCGTGCGTGCCGCCTTCATCAGCTCGAGTCCCGTCATGCCGGGCATCTTGAGGTCCGTGAGCATCAGATCCGGTGGCTCCTCTCGCATCCTCGCGAGGGCAGCACGGCCATCCGCCGCGTGCAGGACCCGGTGCCCTTCCCGACTGAGGATCCGCTCCAGGGCCTGCCGATTGGCGGCTTCGTCATCAACGACGAGCACGATGGGTTCATTCATCCGGGCCTCCTTTTGTCAGAATGTCTATTGTACGACATGCCGTCAAAACTGCTGACGCATTGTCCTCCCGCGGCGCGGTACTCTGGCTCCTGGGAGGGGACATGACATCGCGAACCGTGACCGGAAGCGTCCATCGGGTCGATGCCCCTCCGGAGGACCTCGATGCGTTGGTGGCCTGCCTCGACGGGCTCCGTGCGCGCTTCCCGGGCGCCATCTTCCAGCGGTACCTCGACCGGATCCCCCAGGTCGGTTCCGACTGCTTCATCGCCCCCGGGGCGGCCATCGTCGGCGACGTCCGGCTCGCGGATGCATCCAGCGTCTGGTTCGGCTGCATCCTTAGGGGGGACGTCAACTTCATCGAGGTCGGTCCCAGGTCCAACCTGCAGGACGGGACGGTCGTTCACCTCGGAGACCGGGACCCGACGCGGATCGGCGCAGACGTCGTGGTGGGACATCGTGCCGTGCTCCACGGCTGTACCGTCGGCGACCGGAGTCTCATCGGAATCCAGTCCACCGTGCTCGATGGTGCGGTCATCGGTTCCGGCTGCGTCGTGGGCGCGGGCGCCCTGGTTCCTGCCGGTCGGATCATCCCCCCCAACAGCCTCGTGCTGGGCACGCCCGGCAGGGTCGTCCGGACCCTGGCCTCCGATGCAGCGGACTTCCACGCGGCGCTGGCGGCCAAGTACTGCCGGCTGCATCACAACCACCGGCACGGCTGATCCACTCCCCCGGTCTCAGGCCACCGGGAGGTCGATCGTGAAGATGCTGCCTTGCCCCCGTGTGCTCCGGCACCGGAGTTCTCCGCCGACATCCTCGAGCTCCTGGCGGCTGATCGCGAGTCCGAGGCCGGTCCCCTGCGCCTTGGTCGTGAAGAAGGGGTCGAACGCCTGATCGACCTCGTTGAGGGACATCCCCGGCCCATCGTCCTCGATGTCGATGACGACCCGCGTACCCCGTCGGACCAGGCGGATGACGACCTGCCGCGCACCCGCCTCGACGGCATTGAGCAGCACATTGCGGAGCGCGCGTCGGGCTGCATCCACATCGAGTTCCGCGACTCCACCAGCGTCCCCCTCGACACGGACCTGCACGCTCTCGCGTGCAAATGCAGCCTCCTCGACCCGAAGCACGTCCCGGATGATCTCCGCCGGGTCTGCCGGAGAGAGCTCCGCACGGCGGCCCCGGCTCAGCTCGAGGTAGCGCCCCGTCAGGCGCTCGAGCCGTTCGATCTCGTCTGAAATGGTGTTCAACATGGCCCGTGCCTCGGAGCCCTTCACATCCTCAGCGAGCAGCTCCGCATTCAGCGACATGGCATTGAGCGGATTGCGTACCTCATGGGTGATCTGCGCAAGCATCTGGCCAACCAGGGCGAGACGCTCGCTCCGGGCCAGTCGTTCCCGATCGCGGAGCCGCTGCGTGACGTCCTCTCCGACAAGCAGGGCTCCGGTCTCCCCGAACGGAACGACAGCGACGTCAAAGCGCTGCTCTCCGATGGGCAACGCATCCGCGCGACCCGTGGAGAGCCCCGCCAGGGGTGCTGGCAGCAGCGCGCCTTCGGCGACACCCCACATCCGCCCAGCCGCCGGGTTGGCCATGGTCACTGCGCCCTGGTCCACCACCACCAGCCCTGCAGGATTCGTGTCGAGCACCCGACGCAGACGTCCGCTCAACCGGTCCAGCGCCTCGGCACGCTCCTTGAGCCGGCGATCACGCTCCGCGACGGCCTCCGCCATGTTGTTGAATTCACGCGCGAGTGCGGCGACCTCATCCGTACCGCGGACCCGAAGCCGCCCGGCGTGTTCTCCCGCTGCAAGTCGTTGCACCTCGGTGGTCAGCCGACCGATGGGTCGGAGCGTGAACAACGCGACGGCCGCGAGCAGACCCGCGAGCACCACCGCGAGCGTCGCCAGCGCACCCGAGACCGCGAAGGCCCGGGTCTGGGCCTGCGTGGTCCGCGCAGAAACCATCTCGATCCGCCCCTCGACGAGATCCCCGAGGCGGGAGACTGCGAGCAGCAGGCGCGTTCGTCGCGTATCGAGGTCCGCCAGGGCGCGCGCGTCCACCTCCACCAGATCAGCCCCGCCGCTCGCCCGTGCTGCCAGCCACGCGGCGAAGGCCGCATCGTAGTCCTGACGGGCGTCTTCGATGCCTTCGAGTAGCAGCAGGACGTTCTCCAGCGCCTTCCGCTCGTCGCCATCCACTGCGACGCTCATGGCATCGCTGGCCGTGTGCCGGCTCCGCTCGACCCCGTCCGCAAGGCTGGAGCTGAAGAAGCCGGCTCCCGCCCGCCGACCCGCGACGGGCCGCAAGTCACCCTCCCGGGCGAAGCCGTCGTGCTCCCTGTCGAGCTGCCGCGCCACCGCCTCCAGTTCCGCTGCGGCCTCGGCGAGGGGCAGATACCCGGTATCCAGCACAGCCAGGGATGCGCCGATGTCGCGCAGCTGGACGAGGCCGTATCCAAGTGCGCCGCTGAACGCCGCCAGCGACAGTACAAACACGAGGAGCACTCGGAAGCGGATGGAGCCCGCAAGCCCCGCCCCCGGAACGGCCGGGCCGGCGCTCAGCGTGCCATCCGGGTACCGCCCCGCTCGGACGCATGCATGGGACGGCTCTCTCTGCAAGCCCGCGTGGGCCGGTGACGGCTTCGGTTTCCCCCGTCCCGCCGCACGGTGACGGCCGAGCCGGGGCACCATGGCGAGGGGAGCGGCAGCAGCGCTGGCATCGCGGCCTCCCTATCCGGCATC